>JAERSX010000894.1 GCA_016845285.1 Deltaproteobacteria bacterium
CAAGCTGCGCGAGATCTTCGAGTCGATCGACCCGGAAGTGGATGAGGCTCCCGAGAGACGCCGTCGCAAGGGCAATGGGTCCTCGGACGAGAAGGAGGGCACACCGGCAGAGGCCGCCTTGCGCGCTGTTCGCGAAGGAGAGATGACCGCCTTGGTGCAGGCGGAGCGAGCGGACGACATCCTCCGGGTCATCGAGCTGCGCGACCGGTATCTGCCGCGTGTCGTGTTGGTGGGCGGTGCTGAGGCGCACCTTGTGGGTCGCGAGCTCGCGGATGCCGATGTGCCCGTCCTGCTCGGGCCGCTGACGGTCCAGCCGAGCAGCTTCGAGCATCTCCATGCTCGCTACGACAACGCTGCACGACTCCATGCAGCCGGCGTTCGCATGGCCTTCCGATCTGGCTCCAATCACTTCGCACGTGGCCTGCCTACAGAGGTCGGTGTGGCCATGGCTCATGGGCTTCCCCACGCGGCCGCTCTGCATGGGCTCTGCCGCTCCGCTGCAGAGATCCTGGAGTTGCCGGGTCATGAGGGCTTCGTGGAAGGCGCCGAGGCGCACTTCTTCGTGGCCGAAGGCGATCCCCTCCAGCCTCGACACCGCATCGAGCGTGTCGTCGTCCGAGGCCGTGAGGCGAGTCTCGAGACCCGACAGACTCAGCTCTACGAGCGCTTCAAGGAGCTCTGAGCCGATCTCGGGAGAGAGGCGCAGGAGCTGGGGGCTGCTACTCCGCGGCGCTCTTTGCGGCGGAGTAGCGGAAGAACTGGATCAGGTACTCCGACGCACTCGCCAGCGAGAAGAAGGTGGCGATGTACATCAACACCACCCCAGCGGGCTGAGGGTCGCAGCCAAAGGTGGGAACATGAAAGAGGAGAAAGCCCAGCGCCGTGCTCTGGTATGCCGTCTTGAACTTGCCGAGGGTGCTGGCTGACAAGAGCATCCCTTCCTGACTGGCGATGCCGCGAAGACCGGTGATGGCGATCTCTCGACACAGGAGCACCACCACCAGCCAGGCGGGCAACCAGCCCAGTGGGACGAGCATGATCAGCACCGAGGTGACCATCAGCTTGTCGGCCAGGGGATCGAGGTAGGCGCCGGCCGCGCTGACGAGGTCCCACTTGCGGGCCAGCCAACCGTCGATGATGTCGGTGATCATCGCCCCCACGAAGATTGTGAAGGCGGCGTAGTGTTCCCATGCCCCCGGCTCATCGTAGAGCAGCCAGACCACCAAGGGCACCAGCGCGATGCGCAGGACCGTCAGCGAGTTGGGTATGTTCCAGAAGCCAACGGTGCCGGGTCCGCCGATCAAGGTGTCTCCTCATCTACAGCGGAGATGACTGGGCGCTCATCGCGGAAGTGGCGGTAGAGGTCCATCACCCTCCGAACGTAGACCTGGGTCTCTTCGAACGGCGGGATGCCACCGTACTTTCGGACGTTGCGTGGGCCTGCATTGTACGCGGCGAGTGCGCGCTGCTTGTCGCCGAAGTCGTCGAGTTGTTCGGAGAGGTAGCGCACTCCACCGTCGATGTTTTCGATGGGATCCCACGGATCGTCGACGCCGAGCGCAGCCGCCGTCGCTGGCATCAGCTGCATCAGTCCCATGGCGCCAGCGTGTGATTCCGCCTCAGGATTCATCCCGCTCTCGGCCATCACCACCGCCTTGATCAAAGCGGATGGGACCGCGTAGCGCTTCGATGCCGCGACGATGGCACCGTCCCAGGCATCGATGCGTGGGAAATTGCGTGGATTCATGGCCCATGTCGGAGGCGGCGGTCCATCCACCATGAACAACTCGTAGCCGCTGTGACCGGGCGAGTCGGTGAAGACGATGGTGCCATCGGCCTTCTCCCCACGGTAGATGTCGCCGGCCGAGGCGACGAGACTCAGCGCGAGTATCCACATGGGAGCACCCTACCGAGCGCAAGGAGCCCCGGCAAGCGCCACGCCCACAGGGACGGGATAGCCTTGGAGACCATGCTCACAACCGACGTTCTGGTCATCGGAAGCGGCCTCGCTGGGCTCAGGCTCGCCCTGAGCCTTGCCGATCAGGCTCACGTCACCGTGCTGACGAAGCGAACGCGGGTACAGGGCAGCTCTTCGCAGGCCCAAGGCGGCATCGCGGCTGCCTGGCGGCCCGAGGACTCCTGGGAAGCCCATGTCGACGACACGCTCGTGGCAGGTGCTGGCCTGTGCCGTCGAGAGGTGGTGGAGCGCACGGCCCGTGAGGCCAAGTTGCGGGTCCAGGAGCTCATCGACTTTGGGGTCGAGTTCGATCGCTCGAAAGACGACCCACATCTGTACGATCTCCACCAGGAGGGGGGCCACTCCACCCGGCGCATTCTGCATGCCAAGGACCTGACGGGCAGCGAGATCATGCGCGCCCTGTTCGAGCGGGTCGACGCTCACCCGAACATCGAGGTCCACGAGCACCTCATGGTCGTCGACCTCCTCACGGAAGGCTGGCTGGCGCGCACCAACGGTGACATTCCTCCATCCGAAGATCGGGTCTTGGGCGCCTACGTGCTGGAGACGTCCAGCGGAGAGGTAGAGCTCTTTGCCGCCAAGGTGGTGGCGCTGTGTGCGGGCGGTGCCGGTCAGGTCTACCTGCACACCACCAATCCCGAGGTCGCCAGTGGGGACGGGATCGCCATGGGCTACCGAGCAGGCGCTCGGGTGGCCAACATGGAGTTCGTTCAGTTCCACCCCACGTCGCTCTACTACCCAGGAGGGCGTTCCTTCCTCATCAGTGAGGCGCTGAGAGGCGAGGGTGGTGTCCTGCGTGGTGCGGACGGCGAGCCCTTCATGGCCCGGTATGACGAGAGGCTCGAGCTCGCGCCGCGAGACATCGTGGCCCGTGCCATCGATGCGGAGCTCAAGCGTACCGGCGACTCCTGTGTCTACCTCGACATGACCCATCTGCCGGCCGACGAGACCCGGGCACACTTCCCAAACATCGACGCGTGGTGTCGGGCCAGCGGCATCGACCTCACCAAGCGGCCCATCCCCGTGGTCCCTGCGGCCCACTACGTGTGTGGGGGCGTCATGACCGACCTCCACGGGGAGACGAGCATCCGCAACCTGTTTGCGCTCGGTGAGAACGCCTGCACGGGACTGCACGGGGCCAACCGGCTCGCCAGCAACTCTCTGCTCGAGGCTGTGTCCTTCGCGGTGCATGCAGGTGTCGAGATCGGTCGTCGCTTGGGTGACATGTCTCGGCCCCAGGGGCTCCCGGAGTGGGACACGGGCAACGCTGGTGACCCTGTCGAACAGGTGACCACCGCGCACCTGTGGGACGAGATTCGCAGGTTCATGTGGAACTACGTGGGCATCGTGCGCACGAGTCGCCGCCTCCGCCGAGCGCGACGGCGTCTCGACCTCGTCAATGAAGAGATCCGCGACCACTACTGGGACTACCAGCTGACGCCGGACATCGTCGAGCTGCGCAACATCGCAACGGTGGCAGAGCTGGTGGTGGAGTCGGCCCTACGGCGTCGCGAGAGTCGGGGGTTGCACTACATCCTCGACTATCCGGAGTCCGATCGCCGCTTTGTGCGGGAGACCGTGCTGCAGCGTCGCGCCTGACCTCATCCGAACGGAGACTCACGAGTCCCGACGAGGGCTTCCAGGTCGGCGACCTCCTTCGGGATGGAGGCGGAGAGAACCTCTGGGGCTCCTGCGGTCACGGCCACATCGTCCTCGATGCGTATGCCTCCGAAACCTGTCCAAGACAGGGCCTCTTCGAAGTCTACGAGGCCCGCAAAGCGCTCTCGGATTGCGGGGTCGTGGAGGATTGCGGGGACCACGTAGAAGCCTGGCTCTACGGTGACCACCATGCCGGGCTCGAGGTCGAGGTCGATGCGCAGCCACGCCGTTCCGAAGTCTTCGGAGCGTGAGTACCGAGGGTCGTAGCATGCGCGATCGCCGAAGTTCTCGAGGTCGTGGACATCCAGACCGATGAGGTGCCCGACTCCGTGGGGAAAGAAGACAGCGTGGGCACCGGCTGCCACCGCGTCCTCGGGCGAGCAGCGGAGCAACTCCTCTTCGACCAGGAAGCGGGCCAACACCAGGCACGCGGCGTGGTGGACGTCTCGGTAGCGGACCCCTGGTCTGACCAGGTCGATGGCCGCTTCTTGGGCAGCCAGGACGGCGGCATAGGCCGCCCGCTGGCGTCCGGTGAAGCGACCGGAGACAGGCCACGTGCGCGTGATGTCGGAGGCGTAGCCAGAGGGTGTCTCGGCGCCACCGTCCAGGAGCAGGAGCTGGCCCTCTTCGAGTTCGTTCACGTAGCGGAAGTTGTGGAGGACCTCCCCTTGAACGGTGACGATGGAGCCGTAGGGGTGTGCCATGCCGTGCGCCATGACCGTGCCGTCAAAGATGGCCCGAATCTCCCGCTCATGGGCACCCGGGCGGGTGATGGCCATGGCAGCCCTGTGTGCGGCATCTGCGACCTCTACCGCTGCCCGCATCTCGCCGAGCTCGGCGGCGCTACGGCGCTTTCGTTGTGAGATGACAGCGTCCACCAGCTCCACACTGCCTGCACGGTCTGGGTACTCGAGGTCGAGCCCGGAGAGCCGGCTGGCGATTCGGGTCTGCGTCGGATCTGGCACCGAGAGGGTCTGCAGTCCCGACAGTCCCGAGGCGACATCCTCCAGCTCTGACAGAGGCCGAGCCTGCGCGAAGCCGAGCCTTTCAGCGGCTTCGGCCAGTGTCTCGACGACACCGTGCCACAGGGCGTCGTCGTCGGCTGGCGGTTCGGCGAAGAGCGTGGCTTGGCCGTCGATCAGGAGGGCGGCTGCTCCCGGCATCTGGCAGCCCGTGTAGTACAGGAAGGTGCTGTCTTGGCGGAAGGGCAGGGGGGTCAGCGGCAGATTGCGTGCCTGTTCACCGTTGCCCATCAAGAGAATGGGCCCATCCACGGCTTCGCTCAGGACGGCACGACGGGCGGCGTGTTCGGCGGATGTGATCACGAGATCTCCTCCGGGTCCGCCCTCCGGGCCGCTCAGCGCTCCAGGTCAGACCGGGTCACGAGGGCTTCGAAGGGGTACCCAGCCTCTCGTATCCGTTCGGCGCCACCCTCTTCACGGTCCACGACGACAAGGCACTGCACGACCTTTAGACCCGCTTCCTCGGCGTGGCGAATCGCCTTCAGGAGGCTGCCGCCAGTGGTCACGGTGTCCTCGATGAAGCAGACCGCCGCTCCGCCCGTCAAGTTGCCCAGGCCCTCCACCCACTGTCGGGTGCCGTGCCCTTTGGGCTGCTTGCGGACCATGAAGCCACAGAGTGGCTGGGCCGTTCCATGGGACGCGGCCACGACGGCACCCACGATGGGGTCGGCACCTGTCACAGGTCCGCCGATGGCGACGACCTCGGGCGCCAGTCGCTCCAGGATCGCCTCGGCGATGCGTGTCAACCCTTCGGGGTGGAGCGAGGTCAGGCGGGCATCGACGTAGAAGTCGCTCTGCTTGCCGGACGCCAAGGTGAAGTTGCCCCAGCGCACCGAGAGCTTGTTGAGGAGGGCGACCAGTCGCTCATTCCTGTCCACGGATGACCTCCTTGAGTGGCTCCATCCAGGCGAGCAGGCGCGCGATCACCGCGTCCTGCTCGGGTTCGTTGAAGAGCTCGTGGTAGAGACCCTCGTAGACCTCCATCTCGTGGGGGCCACCCCATTCGCGAGCCACTCGCTGGTTTGCGTCGGGATCGCTGATGAGATCCCCGGTCCCCACGAGCATGAGCATGGGGGTCGTGCCCTGTCGGGCGCTCGCCTGGATGTGTTGCTGCAAGGCCTCGATCTGGGTGACCCACCCTGGCGTGAGGGTGCCGAAGACGAGGGGATCGGTCTCGTAGCGTCGAACCACCTCTGGATCGCGGCTGATGGCGTTGGGTGAGAGGGGGCTCTTGAAGCGGAGCCGGGGGACCAGGCGAGAAGCCACGCGCAGTGCCTTCTGCTGAAGGCCCGAGATCTCGACCTTGTTCTGTATGTAGGGGTTGGACAAGGCAACACCCACACAGGCGGGGTGGATGGGTTCCAGCAAGGTGCCGCTGGCGACCAAGCCCCCGAGGCTGTGGCCTACCATCACGAAGGGGCCATCGAGGGTGGCGACAGCAGCTTGTACGTCTTCGATGTAGCCGTGCCAGCGGTCTGTGTGGCCACGTACCCCGTCGCTCTGTCCGTGCCCTCTGAGCTCGACCAGGGTCACCCGCCAGCCAGCCGCGACGAGAGCCTCTGCGACGTGGGTGTAGCGACCGGCATGCTCCGCATAGCCATGCACCAACAGCACGTCGGGCCCGGCGTTCTCCCAGCGGGCGAGGTGCAGCTTGTGGCCGTCGTCAGACGTTGTCTGGAGAGACCTGCTCATGGGGCGGATCCCGTGTCGAGGAGGGCGAGGGAGAGTGATGGGAACCACGCAATGATCGCGAGGCTGAACAGCATCAGCAAGAGGAAGGGCAGCACGCCCTTGATGATGTCGACGATGCCACGTTTGAAGACTGCGCTCGCGACGAAGAGGTTGATGCCGAGTGGTGGCGTCAGGTACCCGATCTCGAGGTTGACGATGAACATGATCGCGAAGTGTACGGGGTGGAGTCCGAAGCGCTCAGCGATGGGTGCCAACAACGGTGCCACGATGAGGATGGCGGACAGGATGTCCATGACGCAGCCGAGCAGCAGCAGGAAGATGTTGACCAACACGATGAACATGAACTTGCTGTCGACGTGAGCGACGAGCCAGTCCGCTGCCTGCTGCGGGATCTGCTCCACCGCCAGGAAGCGGTTGAAGGCCAGGGCGAGCACCAGGATGAGGAACAGGCTGCCCATCAGGACTGCTGACTCGCTCAACACCTTGGGCAATTGGGTGATCTTCAGCTCCCGGTGGATGACCAGCTCCACGAAGAGTGCGTAGACCACTGCCACTGCGGCTGCTTCGGTGACCGTGAACTTCAGAGACAGGTCGATGCCCAGGGGCTCCAGGGTGAGCACACCGTAGATGCCACCCAGCACCAGCACGGGCAACATCAGAGCGAGGGTGCCCTTCCGAGCGGCCGTTCCCAGGTTCTTCCAGTACCGGCCGTCGCGGGCTGCAGCAGGCACGGGCACGTCGCGCGTCGCGTACAGGGTGTAGATCGCCATCATCAAGGCCAGGAAGGCTCCTGGGAGGATTCCAGCGATGAAGAGGTCACTCGGCGGAAGCGGGCGTTGTGGTGTGGAGACCACGATCGCGTAGACGATCATGGGCACGGAGGGCGGGATGATGATGCCCAGGGAGCCCGCGCTGGAGAGCACACCCGAGGAGTACTTCTCGGGGTAGCCCTCTCGCACCAGCATGGGGAACATGATGGTGCCGATGGCGATGACGGTGACGGGCGAGGAGCCCGAGATGGCCGCAAAGATCACGCAGGCAAAGACGGTGGCCAGGCCCAGCCCGCCGGGAACTGGCCCCATGACCGCCCGCGCGAAGCCGATGAGTCGCTCCGCGATGCTGCCCTGGGTCATCAGCTGGCCGGCGAGGACGAAGAAGGGGATGGCCAGCAGCTCGTGCTTCTTGGTGGCCTCGAACATGTCGGTGACCACCGACACTGAGTCGTAGTTGCCGATGAGGGTGGCGCAGCACAGCGCGGCGACGCCGATGGCGACGAAGAGCGGGGCTCCGGTGAGCACCAGCAGCACCGCGGTGATGAGGATCAGGGTCCCCGACCCGAAGTAGAGCGCGGCCCCCAGCCCCACGAGAAGGCCGGGGAAGAGGCCGGCCACGACCACGTCGCGCACGGTGCGATTCTTGGTGCGATTTGTAGGGTTGATGGGCGCGCCGGTGCCCTCGTCCTCGTCGGGGGGAGGGAGTGGTGCAAAGAGCCCGATGAAGAGGAAGCGGATCCCCATGAGTCCGAAGCTCAGTGGAAGCACGATCTGTGCGATCCAGAGCGGGAAGTCTTCTCCAGCCGCGACCGGCGGCCAGGCCACGCCCTCCAGAGGCTCGCCGGGCAGCAGTCCCACGAGCAGGTTCAGAGGTGACTCGAGCCACGGCCAGACCTCGAGTCCTTCGACGCTGTCTTCGAAGTCGATGGACTCCTTGACCAGTTCCCAGGAGCCTTCCGTCATGAAGTAGCAGAGGCCGGCTGCCACCAGCGCTGTGAAGCGCTTCACCCACTTGGCGGCTTCAGGGCTGAGGATGCGGTCCGTCGCGTCCACGGCCAGGTGCTGACGCTGGCGCGTGGCCAGGCTGGCACCGAGGAAGCCGACCCACACGAGCAACACCAGCGCCAGGTTGGTGCCACCGGGTAGGTCGAAGGCCCTTCCGTCCAGCTCACGGAACAGGTAGTCGTTGAAGCTCAGCCCCACCATGGCGAGCATCGCCACCGTGAGGAAGGCCTTCTCGGAGATCTCCAGACCCTTGTCGACCGTGCGGAAGAAGTTGCCCAGGACAACCCGCAGGCCAGTGATGAAGAGCACCAGGCCGAAGATGAGGGTCTCGAGGGGGCCGCCGTTCCACAGTGCCCGCCACACTCCGCGGATGGCATCTCCGATGGATCCGAGGGCACGGTCGAGAGCGTCGAAGACTGAGACGAGCACGCGATGCACGGCTACTCCAGGAGCACGACGGGCCGGCTCACCTCCCGCGGAGGGGCCGACCCGAGGTCGCGAAGGCTGGAACTATTTGCAGGGACCGGCGAGCGCGGCCTTGACCTTCTTGAGCGTCGCGCCTTCTGCGGGGTTGTCCGTGGCGTACTTGGTGTGGACGGATGCCGTCTTCGCCTTGAAGACCTGGCGCTCGGCTGCCGTCAACTCCACCACTTTCACTCCCATGGCCGGGAAATTCGCGAGGAGTTCCTTCTCGAGGGCCCTCACTCCCTGGCGACCCTGGTCGGCCTCGGCCTGGGGATCTCCCAGGATCATGGTCTGCAGATCTGGAGGCAGGGTGTCCCAGAAGCGCTTCGACCAGATGACGGCTGCCGGCTGATAGATGTGGCCGGTCAGTGTGTAGTAGTTGATGGGCTCATACAGACCAGCGGCCTGAGTGAACAACGGCGAGTTGTCGAAACCATCGACGATGCCGGTGTTGAGACCCGTCAGAACCTCGGAGATGGGCAGGGTGACCGGGTTGGCCCCGAGCGCTGAATACATGTCTACGTGGACGTCGCTCTCCTGGGACCGCATCTTCATGCCGGCCAGGTCAGCGGGCGTCTTGACGGGCTTGTCCTTGGTGCCCATGTGTCGCCAGCCGTTCTCGGCCCAGGCGTGGAGCTTGAAGTCCTTGGCGGCAAGCGCCTCGTCTGCCGGCTTGTAGAGCACGGTGTCGAGCACACAGTCGGCCTGGTCCATGGTCTCGAAGAGGTAGGCCAGCTCGGGCAGCTCGAGCAGCGGGATCTTCGCACCCACTGCGATGGCGCCCGTGGAGAAGCCGCCTCCTTGGAGACGGCTGTTTCGCCGTACGTCCCGAATCATCTCGACCTCGCCACCGAGGACGCTGCCGAGGAAGAGCTTCATCTTGACCTTGCCGCCAGACTCTGCCTCCACGCGCTTCTTGATGCCGATGAGCTGATCGGCCCAAGGAGTGCCTTCGGGCGCGGCCGAGCCGAAGCTCGCCACGAATTGCGCCTGAGCCTCGGTTGTCTTCGACGGGAGTAGGAGGACTGCAGCTGCGACGACGGCGCTGCTGATGAAAGTGCGGAGACGCATCGAAGCTCCAGAGAGAGGGAAGCGAGGTGGGCTGGGTACCCCCTCCCAACGCGTGGGGAGAGGGGCGGCGTCCGTGTCTACTCGGCGAAGTACTCGTCCATGTTGGCGAGTAGAGCCTTGGCCTTTGCCTGCTCCTTACGGTTCTCCACGGCGACCTCGGGGAGTGCGTCGGGATCGGCCGCGACAACGAACTCGAGGTTCTCGGTGAAGGCGGCTTTGTCCTGGGTGCGGGTGGCCCAGTAGTCGGCGACGAGCACCCGAGTGCCGAGATAGTCCGGGGCCATCTCGATGGACTTGTCGAAGTACTCCTTCGACTTGTCGAGGTCCTGGCCGGCGAAGCTGGGAGCTGCCGAGTAGTAGGCACCCCAGTAGCGGTATGCGCCGGCGTGGAAGAAGTTGGGGTCGAGCTGCTCGACAGTCGTGATGTAGGCCTTCACCGTGCCGAGGTGCTTCAGCGTCTTGGCAAGGCCGGAGAGCTTGCCCCACTTTCCGAGGGCGGACGCCGTCCAGTAGAGACAGGGCACGTCATCGACCGTGGCGGACTGGGCGGCGGCTTCACCCTCCGTGAGGTCCCCCTTCTCCATGAGGCCGGCGAAGTCCTGGTTGATGGCGAGGCAGGCCTTGCCCCAGCTGATGGCCTTGTCCCAGGTCGCGAGCTTGGCGTCCTTCTCGCTCTCGTGGGCATCGCCGAGAAAGTAGAATCCACGTACCAAGCGGCCCGCGACGTGCCGGTCGGTGGGGTTGGCGTTGTAGGCCTCTTCGTACTTGACGAGCGCTTGCTCGAGCTTGGCCTTGTCGCCACGCTGCTCCCACAGTGTGTCGGCGTGGTCCTTCAGGGCGGTGGCGGCGTCGGCCGCGCCTGTGGTTGCGCCAACCTGGTAGGTGCCAGCGCTCTTGGTGGCGCAGCCTGCGACGAGTACTGCAGACAAGGTCCAGATCGAAGCCTTCATGGCGTCCTCCGCATGGATTGCGGCCTATTTACTCTGCATCCGCTCGTTGTCAACGGCCGGTATCGACCGAGAGGGCTCCCGCTCGCCTCGGCACATTGCCCCCGCGGCGCCCCCTGGCTAAGTCCGGCCCAGGTGGTCGAAGACGTCGTGGTGCTCGGCGTCGGCACCGCAGATGCGCCTCGGTTCGGCTCGAGGCGAGGGGAGACGTCCATGCTCACGTCCGATGTCCCGTTGGCCCTTACATTCGACGATGTACTCCTCGTACCGGCGCATTCGCGTGTGCTTCCCGACGCGGTGGATGTCTCGACCTCGCTCGGCTCGCGCATCCCGCTGAGTCTGCCGCTGGTGGCAGCGGCGATGGACACGGTCACCGAGGCCCGCGCAGCCATCGCCATGGCCCGCGAGGGTGGTCTGGGCATCGTCCACAAGAACATGTCTCCGGAAGCCCAGGCCGCCGAGGTGGTCAAGGTGAAGCGCTCCATGACGGGTGTCGTGCTGGACCCGCTGACGCTTCGTCCGGACCATCGTCTGCGAGATGCCAGAGCGACCATGCGTCGGCACACCATCTCGGGGCTCCCTGTCGTCGACGATGGGCGTGTGGTGGGGATCCTCACCGACCGTGACCTTCGCTTCGAGCGGAACCTGGACCGAAAGGTGTCCGAGGTCATGACGCACGGCAGTGACCTCGTCACCTGCCCCCCGGGCACCGAGCTCGAGCGTGCGAAGGACCTGATGCAGGCGCACAAGATCGAGAAGCTGCTGGTCGTCGACGATGCTGGCAGCCTCAAGGGGCTGATCACGTTCAAGGATGTGCAGGCGGCGCAGCGGCATCCGCGGGCCGCACGTGATTCTCGAGGCAGGCTGTTGTGCGGAGCTGCGCTGGGCACGGGGGCTGATCGCGAACGTCGGGCCGCCGCGCTCATCGAAGCCGGTGTGGATGTGCTGGTCGTCGACACAGCCCATGGCCACAGCCAAGGAGTGCTGGATGCGGCTGCTGCGGTGCGAAAGCGGTACCCCGACGTCACCTTGGTGGTCGGCAACGTGGCCACCGGAGCTGCGACACAGGCCTGCATCGATGCAGGAGCGGACGTGGTGAAGGTCGGTATTGGACCAGGCAGTATCTGCACGACCCGAGTGGTGGCAGGCGTGGGAGTACCCCAGCTCACCGCCATCTCCGAGTGCGCCAAGGTGGCCTCCCGCCACGGCATTCCAGTCATCGCTGATGGCGGGATCAAGTTCTCCGGTGATGTGGCGAAGGCGGTCGCAGCTGGCGCCGACGCCGTGATGATCGGCTCCCTCTTTGCTGGCACAACGGAGGCGCCTGGCGAGACCGTGCTCTACCAGGGACGCACCTACAAGGTGTATCGGGGCATGGGCTCGGTGGACGCCATGCGTCAAGGTAGTTCCGACCGGTACTTCCAGGAAGGTGGGACCCCCGAAGGTGAGTCCCGCAAGCTGGTTCCCGAGGGCATCGTCGGGCGAGTGCCGGCACGTGGTTCCCTGGCTGACAACATCTACCAGCTCGTCGGTGGCCTGAAGGCTGCCATGGGGTACACCGGATGCGGCACCATCGCTGCGATGAAGGCTGACTCCAGGTTTGTGCGAATCACGTCGGCCGGTCTGCGCGAGAGCCACGTCCACGACGTGATCATCACGCAAGAAGCGCCCAACTACCGCGTGGAGTAGCAGGGCGCTTCGAGAGGCGGCAGCCTCGTGGGCTTCAGGCCTTGACGGCGTTCCGGACGAGGACGTAGCCGCCGTTGGGCCCCGGAATGCCTCCGCGCACGTAGAGCAGGTTGCGGTCGGCATCGACCTTGACGAGGTCTTGGTTCTGCACCGTGACCTGGGCTGCGCCCATGTGGCCGGGCATCTTCTTGCCCTTCATCACGTGGCCCGGCGTGAGGCGGGTACCGATGGAGCCACCATGCCGGAAGAACTCGTGTGTACCGTGGCTGCGGATGAAACCGGCGAAGTTGTACTTCTTCATGACGCCGGCGAAGCCTCGGCCCTTGCTGGTGCCGGTGACGTCGACCGTGGAGCCTTCCTTGAAGACGTCGCCGATGGCGACCACCTTGCCGGCCTCGTACTTCGAGGCGAAGGCCTCGGGGACGCGGAGCTCCTGGACGTGTCGCTTGGGCTCCACGCCGGCCTTCGAAAAGTTTCCGAGCTCGGCCTTGGTGAGGCGGGAGCTCTTCTGTGGATCGATGCCGACCTGCAGGGCGCTGTAGCCGTCGGCGCCGTCGTTACTCTTGACGGCCAAGACGACGTTGTCGGGGACCTCGACCACGGTGACAGGGAGGACAAGGCCCTCGTTGTCGTAAATCTGGGTCATGCCCAGCTTGCGGCCGACCAGGCCGGTGCTTTCGTTTGCCATGTGTTCCTCGCAGTGGACGCGGCCTTGGGCCGCTTCATACGGGCTGAGCGCCTCCGTGGCGTCGCAGCCGCCGAGAGGTAGCCCGCGGGCCTCAGCTCGGCAACAATGGCCGACTACGGTTCACCAGAGGCAGGTGACGCTCGCCGTGAGTCCGATGGCGTAGTCTGTCTCGGCCGGGTCGTTGCTGTAGATGTGCAGAATGTTCTGGTCGAGAGAGTCATAGGCGAACTCCAAGCAGAACTCGGTGGCCTCGTACTCGACGGTCAGGTTGGTGGTCTCCCATGGAGCCAGCGTCGTGGCGCCGCCCCAGCTCACGCTGAACTCACCACAAGAAGAGACCGAGTCGTTGCTGTAGTCGATGTCCTGGAGCTCCAGGTCCTCGTCGCCTTCGTTCTGCACCACAAGTGTCGCCGATGCGCTGCAGCCCAGATCAGAGACCTCGACTGTGTGGCTGTCGCTGCCACCGGTCTCGACAGTGATGACAGGGGCACAGACGGTACAAGCCTGGAAGCCTTCACCGCTGACGTTGATCTCTGTCTCGAGAGCAGCCTCGGAGTCTGTCGTGACCGTGACCGTGGCGTTGGTCACAGTTTCCTGAGAGGGGGCGAAGGCCACGTTCATGCTCTTGCTGGCGCCGTCCGACAACACCTGAGGCGGCGTGATGTCCCCCGAGATGGTCACCGTGGAGTCCGAAGACACCACGTCGGTGATCAGGAGGTCACTCCCCGTGTTGTTCGTGATCGTCACGGGCTCTGCGGCCACATCGCCGATGTCGATCACGCCGAAGCTGATGGAGGTGGTGGAGAAGTCCAGGCCGCTTCCAGTGCCCCCACCGTCATCGCCGCCATCGTCGCCGCCGCCCACGTCATCGCTACCGACGCCAGACAGGGGAATGACCGCGTTGTCGTCCAGCCCGTCGACGCGCAAGATGAGCTCGCCGGTGTAGTCGACGGTGTCGACAGGCGAGAATGTGAGCATCAGGGCCTGCTCGCTGTCGACGTCGAGCTCGAGCGGGAAGGTGAGCGAAGTGATGTCCACCTCGAAGCCGAAGTCCCCCGTGACCAGAGGTTCCTGAACCATCAGGGCCTCTTCTCCAGAGTTGGAGAGCAAGACGTCCAGGGTCGCGGTCTCAGCGATGCCGACATCGCCGAAGTCGAGGTTTGCGGGTGTGGCCACCAAGCCGCCGATGCTCACCTCGTCGTACCCAGTGTCTTCGCTGGCTGAGCCCTTGTCATCGCCCCCTAGTGGCTGAAGGCCGCAGCCGGTGGCGAGCAGGACGACGATGAGGCGCATTCGGACCATGGTCCACTCCGCTGAAGCGGGCAACGTAGCACCCTCGTCAGCAATGAACCACGCAAAGAGGGCGCCTCAGGGGCACCCTCGGAGATTATCAGCCGTATTGGCTCAGAAGGTGTACTTCAGAGTGGCTGTGGCTGAGAGACCCAAGTCGAAGCCGATGGCGTAGAACGCATCGATATCGGCGCCCACAGAGAAATGGCTCAGCTTGGTGTAGTACTCGAAGGTCGGTCCGCCGAGCACCACGGGGTGGGGATCACTGTGGAAGGAGGGGTTGTACCCACCCCATGACTTCGAGACGACCTCTTCGAGGTAGTACTCGTTGTCCATCAACAGAGGAGAGAGCAGGAGACCCGCGCCAGCCCGCAAGCCGATGCCGAAGCGTCGGTTGGGGTAGGTCGATGCCTCGATGGCTGCGGCGAACGTGTAGGTCCGGAGGTCACCCTGCACACAGGGGGCCCCAGCGCCACAGCCCGCAGCCGCCTGTGTGTCGTAGTGAGTGCCGTTGTGGATGCCCTGGAAGAACATCAGCTCCCAGGCGACCGAGCTCTTCTCTTGATCGACGAAGTCTTGGCCGAAGGCCAAGCCCAGGCTCGTGCCTGCGTTGACATAGCCGCTGAAGTCGAGAAGGTAGAGCGCGGCGCCCACATTGGACTTGGCGTAGGTACCCTTCACGATCTCGCGGACCTCGGGCCGCGTGACGTTGCGCTCTTTCTTCGGCTTCTTGGCCTCGCCGTCGGAGTCCAGGTCACCGTAGTCCTGGGCCTGAGCTGCGCTGGGAAGCGCGAGTGCGATGAGGCCGACGATAGGGAGCAGCGCCTTCATGCGTATGTCCGTCCGGAGTGCGGGAACGCGGGCCCTTAGTGGGGCCCGCGCACATGTACCATGTGGGGTTTCGCTTGGGTAGCCGTGAGGCCTCAGCCAGGCGAGAAGATGAACGGGTAGGAGACGATGACGATACCGCCACCCTTGGGCTCGGGGAACTGGAATCGCATGAAGCGACCCGTGATGCAGCCCTCGACGGCCTTGCTACCCATGGTCGAGCTCTTGATGCTCGCCTTGGACACCGAGCCATCCTTCGCGATGACGAACTTGACGGTGATCTTGCCACCCAGGTTCGGGTTCTTGGTCAGCTCGCGCTGGTAGCAGTACCGAATCTGGTTCATGTGGCGCTTGATGACCGCGTCGATGAGGGACTTGTCCAGGGCGCCCAGGATGATTGGGTCGCCGCCGACGGCACCGATGCCGCCTTCGCCCTTCGCGCCGAAGTTGCCACCGCCAGAGCCGTAGCCGCTTCGACCCGAGCCGCGGCCCTTGGTGCCGAGCCCGCCGAGACCCTCGGCTGTGCCGCCGCCACCGAGGCCGGAGCCACGAGAGCCGAGGCCGCCCGAGCCAATCTGGGTGCCCTTGGCGCCGATGAGGCCGCCGATGCCGCCGGTCAGGTCCGCGTTCAGGTTGGAGCTTCCGAAGACACCGTCGAGCTCGGCGCCGTCGCGAAGGGCGCCGAGAACGCCTGCGTTCTCCGCGATTTCCTTGTCGAGCTCCTTCTTCTGCATCTCGACCTTGTTGCCCTTGGCCTTCTTCATCTTGGCGTCTTTCTTACCGACCTTGCCCTCTTCCTTCTTGGCCTTCGCGCCCTCACCGGCATCCGGGTTGGCCTCGGGCTTCGGGTCGTTCTTTGGCGTCTCCGGCTCGGGCTGCTCGAGGAGCAGCTCCACGAACCGGTCAGGCACTTCCATCACCTCGTTCTCGGGAGGCGGTGGACTCGTGATGATCACGATGGCGAGCATCGCGAACACGAAGGTGCAGAAGGACATGACGCCGAGGAACGGGTAGTCGAGGTTGTCCGTGAGCTTCGAGACGATCTTCCGGCTCGGGTAGACCATGTGCCCAAAGAAGATGACGTGTCCCAGATCGGCGACGACGCGTGTGTCGTCATCGACATCGACCTTGTACTGGCCACCACCGCTGCTCTGCGCCTTTCCAGACTCGATGAGCTCCTGGAAGGTGTGACGGTTTTCACCGATGTCGACGAAGCCCGACCACTTGTCGCTGATGTTGCAGACGTAGTTTCCGCCGGACCACTCGAAGAGCTTGTAGTTGTCGTTCGGGAGGTTCTCGGGTGGGACGTAGAACTCGTTCTTCCACTCTTCTGTCGTCTCCGACAGCGTGGGTCCGAGCATCCAGGCGACCTTGCCGAAGGCGCTTGGCACCCAGGTGATGGGCACACCCATGTACCGCCACATGGCGCCGGTGGACGTGCCGGCCGTGACGGGCTTGCCGCCACGGGGGTAGTGCTTGACGTCCATGACCGTGTCGCTCCACACCTCGACAACCTCGAGGACGCGGGCGCGCTTGCGGTCGATGCCGGCGTCGCCAGAGGCGGTGCCGGAACGCATGACGAAGGCCATGACGTCTTCGGAGGTGTCCTGTTCCATGCGCGCTTCGCCGAGCGGGGCGGCCATGGGGGCGGGCACGGTGGCGTCGGTGACGTCGTCCATGTCCTTGAGGGGCTCGCCAGCCGCAGGGAGCTCGGCGAGCTGTGTGGCCTCCTCGTCGGCGACGGCATTCTGGTCGCTCACAGCGACGTTGATGCGAATCTCGCCGATGGCGATCTGGTCACCGGTGCGAAGGTCGGAGTTGCTGACGGCTTCGCCATTCACCTTCGTTGTGGTCTCGCCACCGAGGTCCAGCAGCTGGACCGAACCGTCGTCACCGACGTTGATCACTGCGTGGAGGTCGGAGAGCGCTTCGTCATCGATTCGGAGCATTGCGGCGGGGCCGCGTCCGATGGTGACGCTCTCGGCGGAGACCTCTTCCCGACGGAGGTATTCCGTGCCGGAGTAGATCTCGAAGGTCAGGACGAGCTTGCCAGACGTGGCTTCTGCCATGGCGTGAACCTCGTGGATGTGCCCGCAGGGGAGCGAGCGAGATGTGGAACGGACCGTCTGCCTACGGGTCTACTTGACCTCGTCTACCGACTGAGCCATTTCCTCATCGAAGTCAGTACGAATCTTGATGAGCGGGTTGAAGGAGGCCTTCTTGCGGTCGAGCAGGAGAGCCCCCTGAGGCTTCACCAGTTCACCCGCGATGTCGAGACCCTCGAAGTCGATCTCCGTCCGCTCCTTGTACACGACCTTCCGGTCCTCCCCTTCATCCTGGGCCAAGGCGCTGGTCGGGAGCACGGTGAGTGCGGCGATGAGCAGGAACCGGGGATTGGGAAGAGGGCTCGACATGGTCAACCTCGTGGTCGAATCTCGATGAGATCTTGGGGTGTTCGCCAGGGAAGGCACTATAGCCGAGTGGGAGCGGAGCAGGCTCGGGGCGAGACTCTGCAGACTACGCGGGTAGTCTGAAGGAAGCCGCGGATAGGGACAATGCGGCAGCTGTGAGGTTCCCGTCAATTTGGATTTGGGACGGTTTGTCCCTTCCGTAGGGGCAGATCGAGGAGAGGGGCTGTACCGACTCGGCACGATCCACACACCTTGAGGCCCGGCGTGAGCCGGGCCCTGGGCGCGTCTACTCTCCGCCTTCCTCAGCGGGAGCGGCTTCCTCGGCGGGGGCGGCTTCTTCGGCGGGCGCGTCCTCGGCACCCTCTTCAGGAGCCTCCTCGGCTCCGTCACCGCCCTCTTCGGGGGCCTCGTCGTCTCCACCGCCTGCGGGCGCGGCGCCGCTGCAGCTCGGGATGATCTCCTGGAGCTGAGGCAGGATGTCGTCGACGAAGTCCATGACGTCCCCGGCCATGTCGATCTCTTCGGCTTCGACGACCATCTGAGCCTGTTCGAGCACCATCATGCCCATCTCAGTGCCGCCCATCTCGATCATCATCTCGCACTCGCCGTACTTCTCGAGCACGCCAGAGAGCTCGGTGACCTTGGCCTTGAGCTCGTCGAACTGCTCCTTCTGGCGCTTCTTGCGCTCCTCGGCTTCCTTACGCTTCTGCTCTTCAGCACGCTTGCGCTCTTCCTCGATGGCCTGGGAGTCCTTGACCCGGTCCATGCGCTCGTAGACCACATGCTCGGGACCAATCTGGCCCTCGTTGACCTCGTTTACGTAGGTCTCGAGGATCTTCAGGGCGCGCTTGTAGTCCTTCGTGTACTTCTCATGGAGAGTGGCAGCGTTGAAGTAGGCGAGCTCGTTCTTGGCGTCGGCCGAGAGGACCTCGTCGTAGAGCTTGGCTGCGGTGTCGTAGTCCTTGGTGCCGCGGAGAGCGATTGCCAGGCCCATCTTGCCGTCGATGCTGCCAGGAGCACCCTGGAGCGCCTTCTCGAAGCAGTCCTTGGCCAGCACGTAGTCACCGGAGTTCAGGGCCACCCAGCCGAGGTTGAGGTTGGCCTCCACGTTGTCCGGGTCCAGCTTGCGAGCTGTCTTGAACTCTTCGATGGCAGCAGGCTCATCGTCCATCATGAGGTACGTGACGCCCATGTTGTTGTAGATGCCGGCGTCGCCCTCAGCGAGGGTCTTTGCCTTGTCTGCGCAGAGCTGACTCATCTCGTACTCGCCCTTGGCGAAGTACACACGCGAGAGGCTTCGGTATGCGCCGACGTTCTTGGGATCCTGGAGCAGGATCTCCCGGGCCTGGCCGATGGCGTCGTCGTACCGCTCGGCGGCGACGAGGGCCTCCATCAGCGTGTTTCGTGCGGCGAGGTCGCTCGGGTTGTTGTCGACCTGACTCTGGTACAGCAGCACCGACTCATCGCCCTTGCCCTGTCGAGTCAGGACGTCGGCGAGGGCGTCGATGGCGAGCTTGTAGCCGCCGTCGGCCTCCATTGCCGAGCGATAGTGGCTCTCAGCTTGAGGGAGGTTGCCGAGACGCTCGCTGGTCCAGCCAGCGTTGTAGTGGGCCTTGGCGTAGTCACTCTTGAGCTCGGCGGCCTGTGCGAACTTGCTGTAAGCACCGGTGTAGTCGATGCTGCCGTCCTTGGCCGGGCTGTTCAGGATGGTCACGCCGGCTGCGAAGGCGTCTTTCGGGTTGACGATCTCGCCCTCAGCACCCGGCTTGGGGGGCTTGGGTTCTCCACAGCCCACCACGGGCATGGTGACCAAGGCGAGGGCGATGAGGATCTTGCTGGGTCCAGTCATGTTCGTTTCCTCTCGGTGCGCCGTTCAGGGAGTCTTCTCGAAGTCACGGTCGACCTGCTGGCCTGACGTGTACTCTGGATCCAGGAGATCCTCGCTCAGCTCGGGGTACTCGTCGGGACGGAGTTCCGCGAGTCGGCGCGTCGCATACGCCGTGTTGTCGTTGTAGAGGTTGAGTTCGTACGCCTTGATGAGGGCCTGTGCGTAGACGTTGCTGGCCTTCTCCACCTGCAGGTACGACTTGTCTTCGAGACCCATCCGGTACATCTCGACCTGGGCCTCATTGAGGTGGCTCGGAATGTACGAGTTCTCGAGGGAGTCGCCCATGTTCTCGTAGGCCTTGCCCAGGTCGACGAGGGCCGCGAGACCCCACTCACCAGCACCGGTCTTGACGATGTCGGCGAAGGTGCCCTCCACGCCCTGCAGCGCCTTGGCCTTGTCGACCAGCTGCTTGGTGAGGATCTTGTCGGTCTTGGCTCGGGTGGTCTTGCTGGCGGGGCCAGTGATGCCCATCTCGAGGTACCCATCGAGCTCGGGCTGCGCGAGCCAGAGCATCATGCGTGCTGCGAACTCGGTGGCGGGGCCCTTCTCGGCTCCAGCCTCGGCAGCCTTCTGGTAGGCAGCCACGCTCTCGGCGTAGTGCTTCTTGGCCTTGCTGGTCTGGTTGAGTGCCTCGAGGCAGAGTCCGTAGTGGAGGCGTGCGAAGAAGACCTCGTCCAGGCTCGCTGACTCGGGGGGCCGCGTGAAGTACGTGTAGTAGATCTTGCTGGCCTCGGTGAACTTGTCGTTGGCCTCGTAGGTCTTGGCCACGGTGATGTTCAGGCCCTGGGTACGCTCGTCGTCTGGGTAGGCCGTGATGAACTGCTGATAGTTCTTGATGGAGGCCTGCCAATCGCCCATGGCCTTACGGAACAGAGCCGCAGAGTAGAGCGCGTCCTTGGCCGACTCGTGCTCCTTGTCGAGGCTGAACAGCTTCTCGTACCAGTCAGCGGCCTCGGAGAAGTCGGCGATGGTCTCGTAGTCATAGCCGAGCGAAGCAACCTGACCCTTGTAGAACTTGCTCTTGGGGAACTTCTCGATGAGCGTGTGCCGCGCCTTCATGGCATCGGCGACGTTCTTCGTGTTGTGGTAGTAGACGCTGGCGTTGTTCAGCGAGAGATCAGCGACCTGAGAGGTGGGGAACTCGGCGTAGAAGGCCATGTACGCATCTGCGGCGGTCTTCTCGTCTTTGGTGGTCTCGAAGTTCTTCTCGATGAGCTTGAAGGAGGAGCGCTCGTAGACGTTGTAGACCTCCTTCTTGAAGGCCGTCGAACCCAGTCCTTCCTGATCGTAGAAGGCCTTGCTGACTTCCTTGAGGTTCTTCCAGTCCTTGACCAGGTTGAACGAGTCGAGGATCAAGTTGGCGGCCTGTTCGGCTTCACGCGACTTCGGGTCCATGCCGATGACGACGCGGAAGCGGTCGGAGGCCTCCTTGAACTGGTTGTGGTTGTACAGGAGGTAGGCGGACTTGTAGATGATCTGCCTGGTCTTCTTGTCGTCTGGGAAGATGGTGCGGAACTGATCGCAGGCCTTCAGGAGGTTCTTCTCCCAGCCGCTGAGGGACACGGCCTCGGTGCTGCCCTTGGGCGGCCCTGAGTCGTTGCCGGCCTTCTGTTCCTTCTTGATCATCTCGTCGGCAGCGAAGATGGAGGACTCCGCGCAGAACTTGGAGTGCTTGCCCTTCGGGTCGATCTCGACGACCTTCATGTACTGTTCGTAGGCTTCGTCGTAGCGCTTGATCTTGTACAGCAGCTCACCGAAGGCGTAGCGGACGTCGTAGCTGTACTTCGACTGAGGGAACTCGCGCAGGTACACGGTGTAGGCGGTATACGCGAGCTTGTAGCTCTCGCGTGCCGCGCTGCCAGTACCCAGCTTCTTCGCCTCGTTGTGGTAGTTGAAGGCCACGGTACGGAGGTTCTTCTCGAGGAAGTTCTGGGCTTCCTTGACGGCATCCTGGTTGGCCGAGTTGGCTCGAGCCCAGGAGCTCTCCTTTCCGTACTGCTTCAGGAGGCGGTCGATCTCGGCCAGGGTCTCCTGCTTCCGACCCATCTTCTGGTAGGCCAGGATGATCTCGTTCTGGTACTCAGGTGCATCCGCGCTCTTGGGCTCCTCGGCGATGAGGCGGCGGTACGTGTTGATGCACTCCTCGAACTTGCCCTGCTCGTAGTAGGTCGAGGCCAGCCGCTTGAGCATGGCCCGAATGAGTTCCTTCTTGCCGAGCTTCGTGAAGTACTCGTAGGCCTCGTCCATGGCGCCGGCGTCGGCGAAGAAGCGGACCAGATCCTTGAGAGCTTCGTCCTGGAGGGTGAGCCGCTTCTTGTCGTTGGACTCGCCTTCCTGGGCGGTCATGGAGTACGAGACGACAGCCTTCATGGTGTCGATGGCCTTGCCGTACTCACCGACGTTGTAGAAGCACCAGGCCAGCTTGTACATCGCGAAGCTGTACTTGGCGCTGTCCTTGTACCGGGCGGCCTTCTGGTAGGCCATGAGTGCCTTGTAGGCATTGTTCCGGTCGAAGTAGTACTCGCCGATCTGCACGTAGGCGTCGGGAACGTACTGCGACTCCGGGTAGGTCTTCACCAGCCGGAGGAACTCCTTCACGGCATCGTCTGCCTTGTTGGTGTCCTGCAGGGCAGTCGCCAGGTAGAAGGTGGCCTCGTCGGCCCGGCGGTACTGCGGGTAAGACGACAGGATCTGCTTGTAGATCTTGATGCTGCGGTTCTGCCACTTCCGAGAGTTCTCGTTGTCCGGCTTCATGCCCTCTGGGTTGCAGTTGGGTGCGTTGAAGCAGGCGTCGTAGTCCTTCTGGAAGTTCTGCATCTCTGTCAGGTAGAGATCGCGACCCTCCTCGAAGTAGAGGTCAGCGAGACGCAGCATCATCTCGGCCTTCTGCTCGCCCTGGGGCGCACGATTGGCCAGGATGTCTTTGAGGAAGTCCATGGACTCGTGACGCTTCTGCCGGGCCATCTGTCGGTAGGCCTCGGAGACATCCTCTTCACCAAGCTCGGAGAGCTTGAGAACCCGGCGCTCGTCCTTGTCCTTTCGGTCATCTTCCTCGGCGGAAGCAGTGCCGAAGTCACTGATGGGCTGGACCACGGCGGGTCCTAGGGTGCTGAGGGCCAGCAGGATGAGCGTGGGTCGGAGGGAAAGCCGCTTCATGAGTTGACCTCGCGGTTCAGTCGACAGCCAGCGGAGCGCATGGTGCCGTCGCACGTGCGCCCCTCAGGATGAGGGGCGGTGTGTGGAAGAGTCCGGGGCGGAGAGTTGCTACTTGCAGTCGCTCTGCTCGGTGTAGTTGTAGTAGCCGAGTTCGTCTTCCCAGAATTCGCCGTTGAATGGCCAGTAGATGAAGTCCACCGACGTGGCGAAATCGATCTCGCGGTTGGCGAGGCCACCAGAGAGGTCGATGTTCTGAGACTTGTACTGGTAGTCGACGCGCTGGGCATCGACGACCTCGAAGCGGATGATCTCGGACTGAGTAAGCAAATCGGAGATGTAGTTGGCCTGGCGAGCGGTCTCGGCGAGGAACAGTCGTCCAGCCGTGCGCTTGTAGCGCTCGCGGTCGGCCTCGATGATCTTCTTCACGTAGATCCCGACACTGTCGCGCCATGCCGGCTTCTGGTCGTCGATGAGACGTTCTTCGGCCTCCATCATCTCGAGGTGCTTGACAATGCCCTCGAGGTTCTGGTTCCGAAGGATCCGGTTGAAGGCCGCCTTCGGGATCGTGGTGTTGGTGTTCGCACCACGATCGCCAGAGAAGTACGTGTCCCAGGCCTGGTCGGCGAGCTGCTTGCCTTCGCTGCTGGCGTACTCCTTGACGAAGTCGCGCATCTCGTCCTGCATGGGCCGGTGCGTGTTCTCGAAGTCGAGGAGGAGTCGCTCGACCTCTTCGTACTGGCAGAGGTTGAAGAAGGTCAACGCACGCAGGATGGTCGCTTCAGGGAGGAACTCGTCGCTCGCGTAGAACGGGCTCTGGACGGTGAGGATCTGGCCCAGCGTCTGGTTGAGGTTGTTCTGCATGAAGTTGGCCCAGGAGTGCTCGAAGAGCGACTGGGGCCAGTAGGTCGAGTCGTGGGCGACGAGGTCGTAGTACTTGGCCGACTCGTCGAAGCGCTCGATGCCGTAGTAGATGCGCGCGATGTTGATGAGCGAGAGGTCCTTCAGCCGCTCGACCTCTTCGAGGTCCTTGGCGTCGTTGTAGACCTCGACCTCCTGTCGGTAGACGTCCCGGAACGACCGCACGGCGCTCTTGAGCTTGCCCTGCTGGTTGTAGATGACGCCCTCGAAGTACTTGCTGCGCAGGTACAGGTCCGACTTGGAGGACACCTGGCCGAAGTACTTCGCCGCACGGCTCAGCTCGTCCTTGTCGTAGTAGCGGACGCCCATCAGGTAGTAGAGCTGGTTCTTGGCGCCGCGGGGGTAGGCGTCGACTGGGATCTTGGCGACGATGCGCATGAGCTCGGTGTCGTCGCCGGTGAAGCGGGCGATCTGGACGAGCTTGGGCAGGGCGTAGCTGAAGTACGGGTTGTTCGGGCCCTTCTTGACCACCTTCATGTAGTGGTACTGGGCGCCGTGGTACATCTCGAGGTCGCTCAGACCCTTCGCCAGGTAGTAGTTGATCTTGGTGGTGTGCTCGGGGAAGTCGCCGTCTTCGAGCAGGTGGTAGAGCATGACCGTCGCGGTCAGTGGCTTCTTGCTCTTCAGCAGCTTGATGGCCTGCTTGAGCTCCTGGGGATCACCACCGCCGTCGTCGCCACCACGCTCAGGCAGGTCGTCCTGGCCGCCGCGTCCGCGGTTGCCGCGATCACTGAAGTCTTCGTCGTCCTCCATGGAGGGGCGCCGCTCAGGCTCCCGCTCTCGGACGGGCTCGGGCTCGGGCTCAGCCCGGGCGACCATCGACTTCGCGGTGGAGACCACCTCGGACGGCGCACCTTCTCTCTGGAGACAGGTGACGTCTTCGGGTTTGAACTGGTCGCCTGAGTCCTTCATCGTCTGGACGACGATGTTGGTGGGCACGTTGACGTTGACCATATTCATGATCTCGTCGCAGCTCAGGGCGTGAGCAGGACGAGGAATGGCCAGCGCGACAGCGACAGCGAGAGAAGGAAGCAGCGCGGGGGCGACGCGGTTCATGTGCGGCTCCAGCGGGACAGCCAGGAAGTTTGCCGTGGGAGGAGAGGGCCCGCCACCTTTAGGTGGTCGGGAGGCTCCGAGTTCAGCGCTTCATGACGGGGATGAAGAAAGCCATGGAACCCTGAAGGATGAAGTTGTTCTTCATCTCCAGGGTCGTGGCGTTGACCGTCTCGATGTAGACCATCGAGCGGCCCTCGACACGGGCGGCGATGTTGCTACCGAAGCCGATTCGCAGGCCGCCACCGAAGTTGGTGGTGGGGTGGACCTGGTACTGGGTGGCCTGAGCGCGGGGGTCGTTCTCGGCCTGCAGAGCCGTGAGGTCGTCAGCGGTACGCGTCGCGCCCATGCCGAAGTTGCCGTAGATGTCGAAGGCGATGATCTCGCGTCCGACGACGGCAACCTTCCCGTAGATGGGGGAGAACTGGAAGGTCAAGGTACCGAAGTAGGTCAGCTTGGAGATGTCGGGGCTGACCCGGTTCTCCTCGACGAGCTGCTTGGTCAGCGGCTTCCAGTCACCGTCCTCGAGGTCGGGTGAGAAGTCGGCGCTGATCTCGACCGCGAAGATCTCGGTGATGTGATGACCGATTCCAAAGCCAGCGATGTAGCGGTTGAGGAATGGATCGTTCGCCACAAAGGCCACGTGGGGCGAGAGCTCCCAGCGGTTGATCTTCATGAAGTTCTTGCGCTGGATGGTCTTGATGACCCGCCTGCGGCTCTTCTCATCCTCGAGCAGGATCAGCTCTTCATTGCGGCTGCCCACGGTGTCGCCGATATCGCCCGAGCGGACGGCGTCTTGCTCATCCTTGACGGAGTCCTCTCGGTCGCTCTCGCCGAGGATGTCGTCTAGGAAGTCGTCATCGTCGTCCGAGCTCTCATCGTCGTCACTCTGGGCAATGCCGTCGAGCGATTCGGGTTGGGCGTCGTCGTTGGCGATGGCGGTGCCAGTGAGGCTTGCGCTCAGTGCGAGCACGGGACCAAGGCTGCGGAGAAGTCGCATGTCGTGACCTCCTCGGCTCAGAAGTTGTACTGGCGGGGCTTCATCTTCGGGAAGAAGACGGCGACACCGACAGAAGCGACGAAGTTGTTGTAGATACGCGACTCGGTCACCGGGGTGTTCGGGTCGTACTGGGGCTTCTTGTCACCGTAGAGGTAGCTGCGGGCATCGATCTTGAGCGCCACGGAGCTGGACAGGAAGAAGTCGAAGCCGACGCCGAGGTTGACCGGCACCTTGACCTTCTTTTCGGCCAGTGAGGTCTCGACCGGTGGGTCGAAGTCGTCGTTGTAGCGGGCGTAGTACTCGTTGATGGAGAGCATGCCGAGGCCGGCGACGCCGTAGAAGTCGAAGTTGATGACCCGCTCGCCGATGAGGTTGATCTTGCCGTAGACCGGCGCCCAGCGTGCCGCGAAGGTGGCGCCGAGGATCATCTTCTCGAGGGGCTGCTGGAAGTCCACCTGACCGGAACCCTCATGGGCGATGGCCACAAGCGTCGTGGTGAGGTCCTTGAGGTCGTTCTGACCGAGGTCAGGGGCGTACAGGAAGGCGCCCTCGGCCGCGAAGGTCTCACTGAAGTGGTACCCCATGAACACGCCACCCACGTACCGCTGCACGAAGGGGTTGTTCGGCACGTACCCCAAGACCGGGGACAGCTCGAAGCGGTCGGTCTTCAGGAAGAAGCGGTTCTGGACGACGTTGTAAGGGCGTCGACCTTCCTCCAACTCCTTGAGGGCCTTCTGGGCCGGGCGCGCGCCCGCATCGGCAGGCGAAGCGTACGTGGTGAGGCCAAGGCATGCTGCCGTGACGCAGAGCAGCTTGCTGAGTGCGCGCATCAGCGGTTTCTCCGGAGCTTCAGAACCATCCAGGGGTGGCCTCTTGGCGGTGCCAGACCGTGGTTCGCGAAGGGGATGAGGGCGACCCGCCCCTGTAGGTTGCACGAGCCGGGTGAAGGCCCGGGGTTGAACGCCCCGGGGGATTTTCTGGCCTCTGAGTGGTTTTGGGCACAGGGCCCTACGCCGAGGTCGGCGGACAATAACACGTCGATCTCTAGGTCGAGGGGGGGGGCGTAATGAGCCTGTCAACTCCAAGTCTAGGCGGTTCCCAAAGAGGTCAGGAAACTGCGCTAAGGTACGTCCAGGAGACAGTAGGCTGGGGCACTCCCGGGACGGAGTGTGCCTC
>JAERSX010000895.1 GCA_016845285.1 Deltaproteobacteria bacterium
CCGCCATCGGCGGCACCCGTGTCGTCGCCACCGTCGTCGCCCTCGCAGTCCTCAGAGGTCACGGTCGCGTCGAGGTCGTCGCAGTCCTCACCGCCGTAGTCCTCGGCGTCCTCGCCATCGCCATCCTGGTCGTAGTCGCTCGCACCCGAGCAGTCGGAGTTGACGCCGTCGTACCAGACCTCGGTCCCGGCGGGGCTGATGGTGGCGTCACTGTCATCGCAGTCTTGCCACGCGTACCAGCCGTCTCCGTCCGAGTCGTCGCTGGGGGCATCGGGGCCGCCGAAGGCACCGATGTCGCTGTTGCTCCCGTCCGGGTCGAGGGCCCATGGGTCTCCCACATCGACCAGCGGGCTGTCGATGTCGAGGACCAGCGAGTCTCCCTCCCAGTCTCCGTCACCATCGAAGGTGGCGAAGGTGGGATCGACATCGAGGGTGCCTTCACCATCGACATCCGACTCTCCGAGCGTCCCGCCCACCATGCCCACGCTGTTGTTGTAGAAGTTGTTGTACTCGAAGGTGACGAGCCCCACCGTGGTGGCGTCGTAGGCGTAGATGGCCTCGGTGCCGTCGTCGTGCGCGAAGATGTTGTTCCGGGCATCCAGGCCTTCGTCGTAGAGACACAGTGTCGCGCCCACATCGGTGGCAGAGTTCTGGACGAAGGTGTTGTTCCAGAGCGCGGTGGCCTCGTTCTCGAGGAAGCAGGCGCCACCGCCGATGACCGCCCGGTTGCCCTGAACCACCATGTTGGTCCACTGGGAATCGTCGACCTCGCCGACCCCCCCGCGGACGTACAGGCCCCCACCGTAGTAAGCGCCGTTGTCGGCCACCATCAGACGATGGACCCCCACCTCGCCGTTGCCGGTGGCGTAGAGACCGCCCCCCGCATTGGCGGCGGAGTTGCCAGTGACGACGACATCCTCAAGGGTGAGGCCCTTGCCCCCCATCACGACCAGGCCGCCACCGTCGGAGCCCGCCACATTGTCGGTGGCGGTGACATCGCGCAGGGTCAGCCCATAGCCCCAGCTCGCGCTCGGGGAGTGCACCAGGCCTCCCCCACCGGCCCGGTTCTGGGCCTCGTTGCCGTCGAAGGTCACGCCTTCGAGGGTGGCTTGGCCGTAGTACTGGTAGAGACCGCCGCCCGCGTAGTAGCTGGTGTTGTCCAAGAAGCTGACGTCTGTGTAGGACATGCCGTCGGGCGTGTAGTAGGCGTACATGCCGCCGCCATGGCCGTAGCGAGCGGTGTTCCCCTCGAACAGGGTGTCCGAGACCGTCGAGGCGCCGTAGACGTAGTAGGCGTAGATCGCCCCCCCGTAGTAGTAGGCGTAGTTGTCGACGAAGGTCGAGTCGCTGATGTCCAGCGTGGTGGTGTAGTAGATGCCGAAGGCCCCACCGTAGCCGTAAGTCGCGGTGTTATCGGCAAACTCGGAACCATCGATCAAGATGTACGAGCTGTACGAGAGGTAGCCGACCGCGAAGTTGCTGTAGCTGATGTTGTCGGTGAAGGTGCTGTCCTGGAGCTCCAGCCGAGCAGCGTAGTAGGTGTACATGACACCGCCGGTGTAGCCGTAGTTGTCGCTCGCCGTGACGTTGTCGAGGGTCACATCCGCGCTGGCATGGGCGCTCAAGGCACCACCGTAGTACGCGAGATTGTCGGTGAAGGTCGTGTTGCTGACCGTCGCCTCGGCGTAGTCGTAGACGGTCATGGCGCCGCCGTAGGTGTAGGCGGTGTCGTACTCCTCGTAGCCGTTGCCCTCGAAGGTGGAGCCGCTCACGGTGGCCGAAGAGTCACTGTCGACGAAGAGGGCACCGCCGTAGCCATAGGAGCCGGTGGCATAGTTTCCCGACAGGGTGGTGGAGTCCACATCGATGGACGCGCCACCGCTCACCACCAGACCGCCACCATTCGACGACGCCACGTTGCTCGACACGGTGTCGCCCGACAGCTGGCCCACGGCATCATCGGTGAGGTACCAGCTACCACCGAGGGCCGCGGTGCCGCCCTCGTAGGTCGTCGACGAGGACACGACCTTGCCGCCGCTCGCGAAGACGTGACCGCCTGTGCTGGCCGTCCCCCCGCTGAAGGTACAGCCGTCGATGAACACGGTGCCCCAGGTGGCTTGGATCGCGCCGCCGCTGTGGGCTGCTGTCCCCAGTTCATCAAAGATCACATCGGTGATGGTGATGCCCGCCGAGTGCAGGTACACGCCCTGCTTGCCGGCATTCTGCACGGTGAAGCCTTGCAATGTGGCGTTCTTGCTCTCCCCGCTCTGCAACACGACCGCGAAGTCGCGGGTGCCGCCTGCATCGAGGATGGTGCTGGATGCGCCACTCACACCCACGATGTCGAGATCCTTCCCGCTGTAGTCGATGGCCTCGGTGTAGGTGCCTGCAGCCACCTCGATGGTGTCGCCGCTGCTGGCCGCTGCGATGGCCGACCCAATGCTGAGGTATGCCGTGCTACCCGACGAATCTACCGAGAGCGTCGCCCCCCACGCCGAGCCGGAAAAGAGTCCGACCAGCAGACACGGAGCACTACGACGCATGGGCCCTCCCGTGGGCGCGCGCATTCTACCAGCCACGGCGTGAGCCCCCAAAGGGAACCGTATACACTCAAGGCGGTCTCATGCATTGCCGATCCATTCGAACGAATGGTAGGGTCCCCGAAAGTCAGGGGCCGCGCTAGGAGGAAGGCACATGGCTGAGTGCCCGTTTTGCAAGGGCGCAATTTCGGAAGATCTGGCCTCCTACGGCGGCCGTTGCCCTAGTTGCCTGATCGAGATCCCGGGAGAAGAAGCTCCCACCAATCCGGGCGTTGACGCTCAGGCCCGCCAGGCTGTGGAGGCTCAGGCCGCCAAGGCCTCCAAGCGGAACCGCGTGGTCTTCGCGGCTGCAACGCTCGTTCTGCTCGGCGTGACCGGCGGCGGCGCAGCGCTTTTCTTCGGTGCGAGCGCCGTGGTGAGCGATGGCGGCGACGACTTCGAAGACTTCGTCATGGTCCCCCTCGATCGACACGAAGATCTCGACGTCCCAGAGGAAGAGAACCCCGAGGAGATCGCTGCGGTGAACCCGGGGGCCAGCAACCTGCCGACATCTTCCAGCGGCAGCAGCAGTGCGTCCACATCGTCCTCATCCAGCTCCACCAGCAGTTCGAGCGAGGGCAGCTCCCAGGAAGCCAGCATCCTGGGAACGGGCGTGAAGACCACCCCGAGCGGCTCCAAGCTGAGCCTCGATCTCGGGAGCGGCCCCACCGTGGCCGTGGCATCCAAGGGCCCCGAAGCCATCACGCTGACGGACTCCGAGGAGATCCGGAAGATGATCCAGACCGTGCTCAAGGCGGGTGGGTCATCGCTGAAGTCCTGCTACGAGGCAGAGCTCAAGTCCGGCGCGGACCTGGGCGGCACCTGGGACATCGAATTCTCGCTGGATGACTCCGGAAAGGCGAAGGCCATCGAGATCATCCCCCGGAGCAGCCCCAACCCGCAGCTCGAGGCATGCATGAAGAGCCGGGTGGCGGGATGGTCCTTCCAGCGCATCGCGCAGCCCACGCGCATCGTGAAGCCCTTCAGCTTCGAGACCGGCTGGTAGCTCGGTCGGATCGTCAGTAGCCGATCAACCAGAGCGCCATCAGGTGATCGTCGAGGGTATCGACCGACCCCGCAGGGTCCGGCACCGACGCCGAATAGGTCAGGCTCGTCCACGCCGTCTCCGTCGACGCGGACCCACTGTCTTCCGTCACGTACGCCACGTCGTCGTGCACCTTCATGAGCCAGTAGTCCCCCGCCGCCAGCGACACCTCGCCCCCTGAGAGCGCCAGGCTGTTGCTGCCACTGCTCGCCGGCTCGCTGCCTGTCTGGGCCACGAGGTCACCCGGAGCACCGCTGTCATCGTCGTAGAGGGCCATCACCACATTGCCGCTGCCAGAGGCCAGCTCGATGCCCAGGCCCGACAGGGTCATCGCAGATGACACGGTGAGCTGCTGGCCGAGCAGGAAGTTGGGCGCGTGGGTGCCCGTCTCGCCAGACGCCGAGGCCCCAGCTCCAACGGTCGATGTCGCGCTGACCACGACGTTGACGAAGTCCTTGCCGGTGTAGGTGGCGTCGCGCACGACGAGGCGCAGCCGGTAGGTGCCGGCCACATCCGAGGTGAAGCTGGGCGTGGCGGTCGTCGAGTCCGTGATGTCGCCGTTGGTGAGGCTGCTGCCGGCAGGCAGGGTCCTCCAGCTCCACGAGTACGTGATCGCGTCGCCGTCAGGGTCGGAGCTGCCGCTGCCGTCGAGGGTGTGCACAGCGCCGACCGCCCCGCTCTGCGCAGTGCCAGCGTCGGCGGTGGGGGCCGAGTTGGATCCGGTGACGCGGACCCAGACGAAGTCCTTGTCGCTCAAGCTGCCGTCGTTGACGATGAGGCGCACGCGGTAGTCGCCGGCCACATCGGGGGTGAAGGTGGTGCTCACCGCGGCGGAGTCGGTGTAGGAGGAATTGGTGATGGACGAGCTGGCGGGCACGCTCCGGAAGGTCCACGAGTAGCTCAGCGCATCTCCTTCCGGATCACTGCTGCCCGAGGCATCCACAGTGGCCACGGAACCCGTGTTCGCGAACACGGTCGCACCGGCCTCGGCCGTGGGGGCACTGTTGGAGGCGCTCGATGCCGTCACCCACAGAAAGTCCTTGTCCACGCTGGTGCCATCGGACACCACGAAGCGGACGCGGTAGCTCCCGCCGACGTCGGGGGTGAAGCTCGCCTGCACCGAGGTGCGATCGGTGATGTCGCTCGTGGCCAGCGCCGAGCCGCTCGGTACCGACTTGAAGCTCCAAGAGTAGGTGAGGGCGTCGCCCTCGGGATCGCTGCTCGCGCTTCCGTCGAGGGTCACGAGGCTCCCCACCGAGGCGGTCTGATCCGACCCGCCGGCGGCGTTGGGCGCCGCCCCCGACACCATCTCTGCCTCGCCCGTGGTGAGGCCGATGAGCTCGACCTGGACCTCGGGCAGGTGGGGGTCGTTGCTATGCAGCAAGAGGTCGCCCACGCTGAGACCCTCCACCTCAGGGGTGAAGGCGAGGGTCAGCGATGCGGTGCTGCCAGGCTCGAGGCTGAGCTCGTCCAGAGCGCTCAGCACCGTGAACCCGAGGTCGGGCTCGCTCAGGCTCAACTCCGACAGGGTGAGCTCCGGACCCGAGGTGCAGGCATTGCGCAGCTGGAGACGCACGCTCTCGGACTCGCCCACAGCAGCCAGCACCAGCACCTCGGTGGTGTCGACGACCAGCATGGGGCAGGCACCATCTGAAGGGGCCGCCGCGTCCTCGGCCAAGAGTGCTGGCGTCTCTTCCGTCGCACCTGCAGGCCCGGTGGCCTCGACCGGATCGACAGCGCAGGCAACGAGGAGAGGCAACAACGAAAGGGCGCGCGCTGACGGCATGAGGCTGGTCCGGAAGGTGTGGTGCACGGAGGATGGGCTACCGCGACACCGCAAGGCAAGGACGCACGAATTCTTGACGAAGGGGCGTGTAGGGTGACCATCCACTCGCCCTCCGCCTTCCTTCGGAGACCGAGGAGTCCGCTTGCGCATTGCTCTCGTCGCCCTCCTCGCCACCGCGTGCACTCCACTGAGTCCGGGAGTCGGCGAAGAGCCCACCTTCCGGGCCGACATCGAGCTGGATCTGCCCATCCCCGACGACGCCGACTTCGTGCCAGGGCGAGTCATCGTGGGCTTTCACGGGCCGGCGGACGAAGCCGCGCTGCCCCTGCCCCATGCTCCGGACCTCGGCGCGCTCACCCGCCTGCGCGACTGGCGAGAGCTCGACGCCGCGCTCTACGCACTTCCCGACGATGCCGACGTCATCGACACGGTCGAACAGCTGAGGGCCACCGGCTCCTACCTCTACGTGGAGCCGGACTACCGGCGCTACGCCCTGGTGGACGACACCTACCGCAGCTACCAGTGGAATTTCGACGCCGTGGACGCCGAGTCCGCGTGGGCGTACAGCACCGGCAGCGGAGCCACGGTGGCGGTCCTGGACACGGGCGTGACCTCGGGAAGTTCCGACGGCATCGGAAATCTCGTGACTGGCTACGACTACGTAAACAACGACACCGACGCCAGCGACGACAACGGTCATGGCACCCACGTGGCCGGAACCATTGGTGCGGCCACCGACAACACGGCCGGGGTGGCAGGTCTGGCATACGGTGCCGACATCCTGCCAGTCAAGGTGCTCGACCAGAACGGCTCTGGCTCCGTGGCCGACATCGTGAGCGGCATGAACTATGCCGTGAGCCAGGGCGCCGACGTCATCAACATGAGCATCGGCGGCGTCAGCTATGCCGCGTCCGAGGCCACCGCCGTGGCCAACGCCTACAGCAGCGGCCTGTTCGTCGCGGCCGCGTCGGGCAACAGCGGCGCCAGCTCGGTGGAGTACCCAGGTGGCTACACCGGCGCCGTCGCCGTGGGCGCCACCGACTACAACGACGCCCGCGCCTCGTACTCCAACTACGGCACCGCCCTCGACCTCATGGCGCCTGGGGGCGACGTCACCGCAGACGACAACGGCGACGGCTTCGCCGACGGCATCGTCCAGGAGACCTTCGACCCGACCTGGGGCTTCTACTTCTGGGAGGGCACGTCCATGGCCTCGCCGCACGTCGCGGCAGCTGCGGCCCTGCTCATGGCGAACGGCGCGACCAACGCCGAGGCTGAGACCTACCTGACCGACAACGCCACAGACATGGGCTCCACCGGCTGGGACAGCTCCACGGGCTACGGTCTCATCCAGCCAGCCGCTGCCCTTGCCGCCTGGGAGGCAGACACCGGCGACACCGGCGACACCGGTGGGACCGGTTGTGCCACCACCATCACCTTGTCCGCCTACACCGCCAGCACAGGCAGCCTGGAGACCACCGCCACCGCCACCAGCAGCTCCGAGACCCTCACCGTCTACGCCGACACCAACCTGCTGGGAACGCTGACCTGGGACAGCGGCGACTCACAATTCGAAGAGACCTGGACCTGGCCGGTGGCCCCCGACGACATCACGGTGCAGTCAGACTGTGGAGATGCGGACACAGACCCCGTCACCGTGAACTGAACACACCCGCCGATCTGTCCACATCGCAGAATTGATGCTCTGGTGGGAAATTTCACAGGTATCCTCAAGGGGCCCGGTTGGGCGCCGATGCTGAAGCCCGAGCCTCGGAGAGGACCCGTGCATCAGAACCAGACAACGAGCCAGATTTCCACGGTCACGCACGTCAAGGACGCGCCTGAGACGCAGGTCATTCCCTTCGCTCCTTCGCCAGCAGGTCATGCCCACCAGGTCACCAGGGCGGCCCGGGCCTCCACCTGGCACAACTTCAGCCAAAACCGAAACGAACGACGTTTCATGCTTCGCGAGTTGGTCGCAGAGGCCAGGGTGAGTTGGCCGGGAGTGGTGTAGGGGAAGGGCTCAGTAATAGGCTTCGCGCCGCCAACCAAAGATGACTTCCAGATCTGGATACCGATGCAACACGGCCGTATAGATCGAAAAGTCACGGAAGCTGCCGAAGTCGAAATGGACCGAGTGAACGGGCCCAGCCGCGCTCTGTTGTTCGATGTCGCTCAGGACGCTCTCTGCTGTGTGGTGTTCCTTCCAGGTGTCGTAGACCAACCTCTTCTCCGCCCCTTTCCCAAACTCATCGCGGAATTTCCAGGGGACGTACAGTTCCTCCAAGGCCGGGAGCTCACTCAAGAAGCTCGGCATTGACTCGAATGGGTTTCCGTTGATGTTGAGTTGTCTCAGCCGCACGAGCCCGATCATGGACTCCGGCAATTGGGAGAGCGAATTCCGATAGAGTGACATTGCCCGGAGGCGGTCCAGCTTGCCTATCTCCGACGGAAGGGCTTGGAGTCGGTTCTTGTAGGCGTCGAGCCTCTCCAGTCGGTTGAGACCACCGATTCCTGGCGGCAGCTCGGTGATGAAGTTGCCTGCGATGTTGAGCGACTTCAGCTGCTTCATGGACAGGAGCTCTTCAGGGAAGACGCTCAAGCCCATCTGCCGGAGGTCGAGATGCTCCAGCTGATCGAGGCTGGGCAGGTGCTTCCACATCCCTTCACATGAGTGATGAAATTTGCTGCAGACCAATCGCTCTGTCTGTGAAAACGCAGGGTGACCAGCTTCAAGATGATGATGGAACAACACAGCCTTCAGGCGATCGGACGTCTTGCTGGCCAGCCGTCCCCAGAGCTCGCCTCCTGTTGCCCCGGCTATTTGAAACCATCCAGACTGATCGAAGAACGGCTCCCCGAGTTGGCCGGCACCACCCGGTTGCGCAGCAAGAGAGGAAGACAGGAGCGAAAACCCATCATTGATTGCGGCTTCGTCATCGCTGCCAAGGAGACGAACACACTCATTCACGGTGGGGGTCGTCATGGGAGAGGCTCTTCTTGAAACTTCGACCAGTTGGCAGCCATGTTCTCCTTGATCATACGCCGAAATGAACCGTCCGGCTCCGGTCCCCGGCGGGGAGACCACCCATGGCGAACGGCCGAAGGCCCCAGCTGCCCGCAGCGCTCATCGCATCCCGTGATTCCCCTCCCCCCAGTCAACGCACCGCGTGCCCATCGACTGCAGGCTTCATCAGCAAATCTATACGGGCCACCGCAGACCCATGCACTCCAGCTCTCAGCTCCGGCCATCTCGAACAAGACGTAGGCGGCTGAAACGGACGCATCTTCCTGACCACCGAGACATGCACACCGCTGTCCCCTGGATATGAAGCTCTCGCCAGTCAGGTAGGACCGCTACCTGAGTGGTGCCTCCGCTGGCTGTTCGCTCAGCTGGAGTATCGTCGGTCTTCCTCGCTTCCCTGGTCCTCGCATGCCCGCCCGCCGTCCCATCCTCATCCTCGGCGCCCTCTGCCTCGCCGCCGCCAGCTGTGCGCCGCCACCGCTCTCGGACGCAGACGACACAGGCAAGGGCACACAGGGGGATGTCGAGCCACGGGTGTCATTCGTGTTCCCGCAGAACAACATGGACGTCAACGTGTGCCCCCAGTTCATGGTGGCCGTCTACATCGATGGTCACGAGCTCGTCGACCCCTCCAACAACCTCGAGGCTGTCCCCGGGCAGGGCCACTGGCACATGGTGGACTCGATGACCGGTGACTACGCTCCGGCCAGCACGCCCTGGGTGGAGTGGGAGGCCGATCTCGGGGATGCTGACGAGCGCAACTACACCCTCAGTGCCGAGCTGGCTGGCAACGACCACATCCTGCTCAGCAC
>JAERSX010000896.1 GCA_016845285.1 Deltaproteobacteria bacterium
TCATCGATGAGCTCAGAGTGCTGCCCGACCTGACCGACCTCACGCCCCTCGGCGCTCTCTTCCTGCATCGCGTGGACATGATGCCGGGCAAGGCCGTACCCGCCATCGGCGGACGGACCGCCCACTACGCGCTCGACTACCGGGGTGTCCTTCGCCTGAAGGAGTCCAAGACCCTGTACTTTCGCCTGAGCTCCGACGACGGCGCGCGCCTGAGCATCGACCAGGAGGTGGTCGTCGACAACGACGGGAGGCACGGGATCAAGCCACGTCGCGGCAAGATCTCGCTGGCGGCGGGGCTGCATGAATTCCAGCTGGAGTACTTCCAGGCAGACAACCAGGCCCACCTGGTGCTCGAGGTCTCGACCGGCCCCGACAACCCCTACGAGATCTTCGACACGCGCCACTTCCTGGTGTCCGAAGACGTGGAGACTCCAGACGGCTCGGCCATCACCATCGATGCGGGTCTGGTCTTTCAGGGTGAGAAGTGCTGGCACATCGAAGGCTGCCTGGCACGGCTCGCCGACGACGGCCCCTTGGCCCTGGTCGAGCTCTTTGTCGCGGCGGACCGCCAACCCAACACCAGGGTCGTCGTCGAGGGGCACAGCACCGGCGACCACGCCTTGGCCCGTTCTCGCGGTCAGGCTGAGGCCGTGGCCCGCTGGCTTCGTGACCACGGGATCGCGGCCGACCGGATCGCGGCGGTGGGCCATGGCGAAGACCAGCCGAATGCCGGCCTGCCCGAGCGGATCTCAGTGCGCTTCGAGGTGCCCTAGGCGTCAGCTAGGGCTGCTCTTCGAATTTGATCCGGTATCCACGGGAGAGCTCCAGCTCCACCGTGCCGTCCGGGTTCATCTGGAGCACCATCTCACCCTCGGCTTCGTTGGGCTCCACGCCGAGGTGGAAGATCTGGTAGATGGCGTACTGCACCCGCCACGGGAAGCTCCCTGGCCCATACTTCTGGTGGGCGGCGGTGATGATGGGTGCTTGTAGGAACCCACTCATCATGGGCAATGGATCGACGCGGTCCGGGTCCACCAGGAAGCCGTGGTGTGTTCGGTAGAACCGGCCCACCTCTTCGATCTCGAGCTCGAGGCTGTGCCGTAGGGTTCCGTCCTCGGCCATGCTTGTGTTGGTGATCGTGCCGTACAGCTCGGAGGTCCCCCTGAACCCGGCTCCATGGGAAATGTAGTGGCCGATGTGCGTCCAGTGGACCGGGTCTCCCGACTCTTCCTGCGGGATGTTGGTCTTGTAGAATTCGGGCGAGAAGTCGAACCAGGCGTGCTCCGCATCGAGCTTCAGGTAGTAGCCGTGGTCGTCGTCTCCCACCTGCAGGTCCAAGCTGAGCGGGCTGTCTTCACGAAAGCCGACGGGCGACTCTGGTAGACCCACCTCCGGGTCGATGCTGACGATCTCCACCGCGCGATACCGAGCGGCTCCGTGAGCGACGAGCGTGACGACCTTCTCGTCGTCCCACGACGAATTGGACAGGACGATGTCGATGGTCTTGATGTCCGTGTATTCGTTGCCGGTGCCTTCACAGGGTTTCGTCGACTCGTCGAAACAGACGAGCACCTCATCACAAAAAGGAAGCTCGAGGCGCTTCCCCGCCTCTTCGGTGACGATGACGCCATCGGGACCGTCCGCCGGGGTCTGGTCGGTCATCAGCAGCGTGGCGCGCACCGGCTCGGACGCTGGGACGTCGGGATCGTCGCTCGTCGCGCAGCGGTCGTCGATGAGCTGAAACCGAACGGAAGACTCCGTGTCGCGTTGGAATCGGTACATCTTGACCGACGCCATCGGCATGAAGGCGGTGACCGGAGCCGAGTGGATGGGCTCGTGAACGGGTAGCTGAAATCGATGCGAGGGATGGATGTCCGGTCCGGCATCAGGCTTCGGATAGTCAGGCAGCGTCACCGGCTCGAGGGAGTCCAGCACGTCGGTGCTTCGCTCGAACCGAGTGCGGGGCCAGACCTCGCCATCGCCCGCGTTGTAGAGCTTCAAGGCGAAGTCGTGCCAGGTGGCGTGGAAGTCGATCCCCTCTCCGCTCCCGAGAAATGCGTCTCTGCCAGACCGAAACAAGGTCTCTGTGTAGGCGGTGTCGAATCGCGCGGGATCCTGCTGCCAGTAGTGGGTCCAGACCAGCTCCGTGCCGGCGCCACCTCCCCAGACGGAGGACAGCAGTCCTCGGTGAATGTCGGCATAGATACCGTGGCTGGTGTGGTAGTAGCCCCAGTTGTTGCATCGGTCTGCATAGCCGTCTTCATACAGCTGGGGGACCCACTGTTGGGCATAGACGTTGGGAACCCCCTCGAACATGACGAGCTGGTTCATGTCCTTTGCCAGTGAATGGTCGGTGCCCGGCCGCACCGTCTGCAGGTGCTGAAAGAGATGGAACATCTCGTGTGGCATGGCGTAGGGCACCAGGTCGACGTAGTTGAACCTGGCTCCATTGTGTTCGAGAATCGAGGTGCTGTGGGTTCTGTTGGTGACCAAGGAGGTCACGTTGTCGTGGCGCGCGTGGTCACCTGGCATGCAGTTCTGCGAGAGCCGAGCGGGGAAGAGCGAGGTGTGCTCCGAGGGCACATTGCACTTGTAGAACGCCCCAGGAAAGGGGTTCAAGCCTTGATGCATCATGGCGAAGTGAATGGTGGGCCGGTCGTAGACACTCTGCCGCAGAGACCGAAACTCGTCGGGGGTGTAGCCCCACAGGCCCAGCAGCCGCTCAAGGGACTCCGCTGCGACCTGTGCGGTGTCTGACAGGTCGGACACCAGGGCGTCGTGGTCCATGTATGGATGGTCCATCTTCCAGGAAAACTCGATGTCCTCACCGGTGGTCATCAAGCAGTAGTTGACATGTGCCCTTGGGCGAATTCCTCGCCCCGACGGTACGGGATCGCACTCTTCCCCCGTCTCTCCAGCGTCCCAGACCAGTCCCATGCTGCCATCGACACCGCACAGGTCTTTCGTCATGGCCCTCAGTCCATACCACCAGTATTGCCAGGAGCTTCCATGCCGGCCGGGTGGGGGTGAGTCCAACGAACAATCGACGGCATGTGTGGTGGAACGGAACAGGTCGTCGTAGGGGGACGCTCCGTCGTCTGCGCCGACCGGCCCTGACGGTTGTGCCGTGGCCACACCCTGTCCCATCCCGATGGCCGACACAGAAGCCAAAGCAAATACGTGGCGCACCAACTGGAAGCAACGACGCTGCTTCCGCGGGTCTGGCTCTGTTGGGGTGTCAGGCATCGGGCCCTCTTCGGTGGGCGGCGGTGCCATGATGGCGCGAAACGACATGGGAGACCAGATCTCCTATACTGGCGCCGGCCCGGGAGAGAAACATGGCGAAGTGGACGCTTGCTCTCGGCTTGGTGCCGGCGCTCGCCTGTGGCGGGGATGCGCCAACCACACCCGTGCCGGAGCTCACCCAAGGCGCCGAAGAGTCGGTGCAACCACTCGTTGTATCCGCCGACGAGATGCCGGAAGAGGGGGCCGGATACAGCCCGGGAACGAAGGTGGGGGAGGTCGAGGCGCCCCCGGAGATCACTCGCTTCTGCGAACACGCCGCGGAGGCCAACCTGGTCGAAAGCTGGTATGAAAGGGCAGAAACCCCCGCAGGCGCGGTTCGCTTGTGCGAAGCGGAGATGATGAAGAACAAAAAGTTGTTGGATTGCTTCGACCCCGCCCTCGATGATGGCCTCTGGGACGCGGCTGCAGCTTGTCTGGTGGACGCGGCACCACAAACCGAGGGCGTTTGCTACCTCATGATCTTGGAGCGTATGCAGCTACCGGTCACCAAT
>JAERSX010000897.1 GCA_016845285.1 Deltaproteobacteria bacterium
GGATGGTGGTGATGCCGTGGCGATTGCTTCCGAGCACCGTGGCCCGCCCGACGGAGGCCTTGGCCTTCACTCGGCTCTCGGTGTCGGTGACCGGGCTCCAGATGTGCACAAGCGCTGGCTCGCCATCGGCCACGAGGTCGCCGACCCCAAGTAGGACGACGTCCTCGACGGCCCAGGCGGTTCCGCCCAGCATTCCCCACATTGCGAACACGATCGCCGCCAGCCGACGCATGTTCCCTCCTTGAACGGCGGAAACCTACCCCGCAACCTGTGGGCCTGATGTCAACCCTCTTCGGGTGGGCGCCGGTTGGCGGGCGGCTCAGTCGAGTCCGAACTCGTCGGCGGCGCTCTTGAGCTCGATGTCGGGCTGGTCTTCCTTTCGGAGGAGGAACGAACCTGCGGCCAGCACGTCCATGTCGGTGCGCATGAAGCAGCGGTAGGCATCCTCGGGCGTGTTGACGATGGGCTCACCGCGCACGTTCATCGAGGTGTTGATGATGACGCCGCAACCGGTGCGTGACTTGAACGCGCTGATGAGGTCGTAGTAGAGGTCGTCCTGCTCGCGATTGATCGACTGCACACGGGCCGAGTTGTCGACATGCGTGATGGCGGGCAGGGGTTGTGGTGCGTCTGCCCTCACCGGTGCGACGAGCAGCATGTAGGGGCTGGGCTGGTCGAGCTGGAACCAGGTGCTGACGTCTTCCTCGAGCACGCTCGGTGCGAAGGGACGGAAGCCCTCCCGCATCTTGATCTTGAGGTTGATGATGTCGCGCATCTCGGGGCTGCGGGGGTCGCCGAGGATGCTTCGATGGCCCAGGGCCCGCGGGCCCCACTCACAGCGGCGCTGGTACCAGCCGATGACGTTCTGTTCGTCGATGAGTCGTGCCACCTCGTCGAGGAGAGGCTGGCGGTCCATGCGGGTGTACACGGCGTTGTAGCGCTTGAGCGTGGCCTCGACCTCGTCGTCGCTGTAGCCCGGACCCAGGTAGGAGTGGGTCATCGTCCACTCGCGGGGATTGTCGAGGAGCTCGTGCCAGGCCCACAGTGCGGCACCCATGGCGCTGCCCGCGTCGCCCGCCGCAGGCTGGACGAAGATCTCGTCGATGCCGGCGGTGCGGAGGATCTCGCCGTTCGCCACACAGTTGAGGGACACGCCGCCTGCCATGCAGAGCTTCTTGCAGCCCGTCTCGGCGACCACGCGCTTGGTGAGGCTCACCATGACCTCGTTGACCACCACCTGAAGCGAGCGAGCCACGTCCTTGTAGAAGTCGGGGAGGTTGTTGTCGCCCATGGGCCGTGTGGGTTCCCCCATCACCTCCTCGAACTTCTCGTTGTACATGCGCATTCCGTGATCGAACGTGAAGTACTGCATGTCCAAGCGGAAGGTGCCGTCCTCCTTGATGTGGATGAGCTTCTTGATGCGGTCGACGTACTTGGGGGAGCCGTAGGGAGCGAGACCCATGACCTTGTACTCGCCCGAATTGACCTTGAAGCCGAGGTAGTAGGTGAACGCGCTGTAGAGCAGTCCGAGCGAGTGCGGGAAGCGGATCTCCCCCAGCATCTCGATCTTGTTGCCGGTGCCCTTGCCCCAGCTCGCCGTCGCCCACTCACCCACGCCGTCCACGGTGAGGATGGCTGCCTCGTCCCAGCCGGAGCAGTAGAAGGCCGCGGCCGCGTGGGACAGGTGGTGTTGGCCGTAGAGGATGGGGCCCGTGTAGTCGAGCTCGCGCTTGAGCAGCTTGTCGAGGCGCAGCTTGGTGGCAAACCAGGCCGGCATTCCGCGCACGAACTGGGGGAATGACTTCGGAAAGGTCGCCACGTGGCTGATGAGCATGCGCTCGAATTTCACCAGCGGCTTGTCGTAGAAGGCCACCGCATCGATGTCTGCAGCGGTGATGCCCGCCTCTTCCAGGCAGTAGTTGATCGACTGGAGCGGGAAGTCGGAATCGTGCTTCTTGCGCGTGAAGAGCTGCTGTGAGGCGGCAGCCACAGGTACGCCGTCGACGAGCAAGCAGGCCGCCGAGTCATGGTAGAAGCAGGACAGGCCCAGGATGTTCATCGTGTCCTCAGTTCGCCGGGGTCGTGAGGGTGTGTATACCGCCTGCGGGGCAGTCGTGTCCCCCAAGGGCAGGCTGACTCACAGGCCGTCGAGTTCGCCACGTCCCGCTGCCGCGAGTCGGGCACGCTCGGCGACCTCCTCCATGGTGGGCGTGTCGGGCTCGGCAACGCAGGCCTGTCGGACCGTGGCCAATGCTTCGCGCAGCTCGGACGCCTGGCTCTGGTCATCGGGATCTGCGTGGTAGCGCGCCTCGAGGCTGTCGATGAGCTCCAAGAGGTCACGCTGAGCTGGCTCGGAGAGCTCGCTTGCCAGAACGGCGCGACGGGAGTCGACCAGCTGGGCCAACATGGCGTCCTCGGGAAGCGCGCCCTGATTCAGCGGACCCCAGTGTCGGCGTAGGGACGCGACGCGGGTGGCCTCGCGGCGCCACAGTGCCCACGCGGCTGCGGTGCCACCGACGCCCACCAGCGCTGCAAGGACGACGGCGACCAGGGGCACGACCACAGTGAGCACGCCGAGCAGGCCCACCGCCACGAGGACGACGATGAGGGCCAGGGTGGCGCTGAGCAGTGCGGCGATCGGTTGCCACCTGGCGGACGATGGCTCGACGGCGAGGTCGACGCCCGTCGGAGCGAGAGCCAGTGCACGGGACTGGGCGGCACCCTCACTG
>JAERSX010000898.1 GCA_016845285.1 Deltaproteobacteria bacterium
GTCGAGCTGCTGGGGGTGCCGGTTCGCTCGATCCGGGTCTCCGAGACGGCTCAGGATCGCGGGGAGCCCGGCCGCTTCGCCCTGTGCCATGGGCTCGGTCGTGCCATCGCGGGCAACAAGAAGACCACGCTGCTCGACCTGCGCCGAGACGAGCTGGCCTTCCGCGGAGATCTGGCCACCCTGGGCAACATCGCGAAGTACGCCGCCGTCGCCGCGGTGCTGCTGATGTTCGTGGGGATGGCCGCCTTCGTCATGCGCGTGGTGCAGCTCAACCAGCAGGCCGCAGACCTGGACGAGCAGATCGCCGCAGCAGTGGCAGAGACCTTCCCAGATGTCGAGCCAGAGCGGCTCGAGGACACCACCATGGCTCTGGCCATCATGCAAGAACGCACCCTGGAGACCACCCTGCGCGTGGACACCTTGGGCACGCTCGTCTCCGACGAGCCCCCCACCCTCGACACCCTACGGGCGGTGAGTGATGCCATGCCCAAGCCGGCAACTGCCCGCGTCGACGTGCGGGAGATCCTGTTCACAAGCAGCGCCATCACCATGAAGGCACAGACCGACGGGTTCGAAGAGGTGGGCAAGATCGAGCGCGCGCTGCAGGCTGACAGCCGCTTCAAGCAGGCCACACGCGGCGACGAGAGCAAGACCAAGTCGGGGGACGTGAAGTTCACCGTCACCATCCCGCTCGGCGAGCTCGAGAGCGAGGAGGGCTGAGATGGGTATGACCAGCAACGCACAGGAACGGGTCTTCGACCTGCTCTCCAGCATGACCCCTCGCGATCGCAAGCTGATGCTCGGCCTGGTGGCCTTCTTCAGCCTGGTCTTCGTGGGCGGCAGCCTCTGGCTCATGAGCTCGAAGCTGAGCACGCTGAACGGCCACATCGCCGACCGCGAGGAGAAGCTTCACCTCATCCACGTCCTGGCCATCGACCATGCCGAGGCACTGGGTGAGGCCGAGGAGATCGAGGAGGCCCTCAAGGCCAACGCCGGCACCGACCTCTCCTCCTTCCTCGAGCAGGCAGCCGGCAAGTCCGGCATCGAGGAGAAGCTCGATCAGGTCAAGGAGAAGACGACCGCCACCGACGGCGTGGTGCAGGAGAAGGTGTATGCGGTCAAGCTGACCAAGCTGACCCTGGACGAGCTCACGAGCTTCCTCTACGAGGTGGAGACGGCTCGGTACCCCTTGAAGGTCCACACCTTCAAGGTCAAGTCACGCAAGAGCGGGGACAGTCGCGTGCTCAACGTCGACATGGACATCGCCTCGTACAAGGTACTCGAAGAGGTGGAGGGATGATGCGCACCTTGGCAGTCGGCATGGTGGTGGGCCTCTGGGGCCTCGTCGTCTTCGTCGTAGGACTCCACGTCAACTTCCCGAGCGAGGCCCTCCTCGACCGGGCGCGCTGGGAGGTCCAGGATCGGAGCGACGGAGCCTGGGCCCTCGACGCCCAGGACGCGCGCCTCTGGCGCCTCACCGGCATCGAGGTCGACGACGCCACCCTGTTGCAGGTTCCCCGGCAGTCTCGTCGCGACGCCGAGGACGGCGAAGCGGTCGAGCTCCAGCCCCTGATTCGTGTGGACTCGCTGGCAGCCCGTGTTCACCTCATGCCGCTGCTCACCGGCACCCAGGAGCTCGGCTTCCTGGCCTCGGTCTTCGGTGGGGAGCTCGACGGCTCGGTGGGCCTGGACGAGACCCGCACCCACGTCGTGGCCAACGGCTCTGACCTCGACCTGAGCCGTATGCCCACCTCCGGTGAGGATTGGTCCATCGACGCCGCGGGCCTGGCCGCGCTCGACGTGGACATCACCACCGACACCGAAGACATCAAGGCGAGCTCTGGACGGTTCAAGCTGGCGATCGACGGCCTTGAGCTGCGCAGCGCCACCGTCATGGGGATGAGCTTCGATCAGGCCATCCTCTTCTCCCAGGCGCTGCTCGAGCTCAAGGTGGACGAGGGCAAGGCCACCGTGGAGAGCGGTCGGTTCGTGTCAGACGTCCTCGACGCCACCATCGAAGGAGAGATCACCCTCAACAAGCGGGGCATGTCGCGCTGGCGGGTCAAGCTCGACATCGCCGTCGAGCTCGGCGGTGATCTGGAGCAGATGGCCAAGTTCGCCCAGATCGACGAGGCCAAGGACGACGAGGGCGTGTACCACTTCATCTGCACCGGTGCGCTCTCTACGCCCCGCTGCCGGGTCGACGCCCTGGCGGCCGGCAACAAGCCCGCGCGGAGCAGCTCTCGCAAGGGACGTCGGAGCCGCAAGAAGAGCGACGACGATGACGACAGCTCGGAGAGCGACGAGGATCGCGACGCGGCCCGGGCTGAGCGCCGGGAGCGGCGTCTCGAGCGACTCCGCGAGCGCCGGGAGCGCCGCCAGGAGGATGGGGACGACGACGACATCGATGCGCTGGGCGGCCCGCCCTCCATGGGGCCCGACGGCACTGGGCCCATGGGCATGCGGGGACGAGCCTTCCGCCGCAGCGAGGCCTTCGACGAGGAGATCGCTCTCGACGGCGACCTGGAGGACCAGGACTTCGACGAGATCGAGGCCCCAACGGACCTCGACTTCGAAGAGTTCGACGAGATCGAGGCAGACGAATTCATCGACGACTGAGGCGACCGTCCCTCAGTCGTCGATGTGCCGCTCGATGCGGCCGATGAGCTCTCGAATGCCCTTCTCCGAGGTGCCCGCGCGCGCGGCTCTCTGGGCGCGGTCGAGGGCTGCTCGGAACTCTCCTGTTTGGTAGAGCAGCTGGGCCAGGAAGTACTGCCCCTCTGCGTGGCGCGGATCGAACTGCTCCACGAGCAGCAACAGGTCGCGGGCCTCCTCGAGTCGTACCTCCTCGTCGAAACCCGGGTTGTGGTACCTGGCCCACGCAAGGTTCGCGAGCACGTCGCTGTGGTCGAGACGAATGTCTCGAGCCCGGCTCAGGACCTGGTCCGCCTTGCCCCACGCCTTCTGGCGTATGTACTCGCGCCCCATGGCCAGCAGACGGTCTTCTTCGGACGCATCCCGACGGACACCGTTGACGTCGGTGACCGCCTCAGGCGAGGTGGGCTCGGGCCGGGCCCACTCGCGCGCGCGAGCGTCCTGCTCCATTCGGCTGTACGCCTGGTCGACGATGACGTGGAT
>JAERSX010000899.1 GCA_016845285.1 Deltaproteobacteria bacterium
CCCGTGCTCCCGGGCGATCTGGGCCAGGGTCTCGGGCGCCGACACCTGTCGCCCTTCCACCCAGTAGGCCCGGTAGAGGGCGTGGGTGAGCGCGGGCCGGAGGGCCTCGGGAGCGGCGACGATGAGCCGCATGGCCTCGACGGTGCGCTGCGGATGCCCAGCGGGCACCTCGAGCGGCACACCCCATCGTTGCGCCTGACGGACCATGTCCCGCGCGTTCATGAGTGCCTTCTCGGGGGCGAAGCTGGCCATGGGGCCGTCACCAGAGCCCAGGGCCTTGAACACGCCCCCGAGAAGGATGGGTCGCCACGACAGGGTGGCCCCGTGTTGTGCGGCCAACGTTTCAATCTGCTGGCTGGCGAGGTAGGCATACGGGCAGGCGATGTCGTAATAGAAGGCGAGCGTCATGTTCAGGATCCTCGACGGGTCCTATCGGGTGGACTGGGTCATGGGACGGAGCAAGAAGAAGCGCGGAGCAGCCGAGGACAGCGCGCCCATGGGCACGTTGACCTCGGTTCGGGTCGACAAGTGGCTGTGGGCAGCACGTCAGTACAAGACCCGCTCCCTGGCGGGAGAGGCTTGTACAGCTGGGCACGTCGACGTCAACGGTACGGCCACCAAGCCGTCGAAGTTCATCCGGGAGGGCGACGAGATCGAGGTGCGCACCCCCGGTGGTCGTCGGCTCCTGGGTGTCACGGGTCTCGCTGACCGACGCGGCCCGTTCGTGATCGCCAAGGAGCTCTACGACGACCGCACCCCGCCAGAGTGGCGCGAGGAGAAGCAGGACGACTGGCTCGGTGGCGGTGGCCAACTGGACAAGCGCGGCCGCAAGCGGGACCGCCGCGGGGCCCGACGCAACAAGGGCTGGTAGGCGTGCTCCGCTGGGGTGTGATCGGTGTGGGTCGAGCGGGTCGCGCTCGGGTCAAGGCGCTCCGTGAGGATCCTCGGGCCACGGTGCTGGGCGGCCTGGGAGGAGACCCTGCGGCTGTAGAACTGCCCGTGTTCACCGAGCTCCCTGCCCTCCTCGATGCCGTCGATGCGGTGGCCATCTGCGCCCCCGACGACGTGCACGCCGACCTCGTCGAGGCCGCGCTCTCGGCGGACTGTCACGTGCTCTGTGAGTTTCCGCTCGCGCCCGACGCCATCCGGGCCCGCAAGCTCTTCCGCCTCGCCCGCGCCCAGGAGCGGGTGTTGCACGTGGAACACATCGAGCTGCTCAGCCCCACGGCCCGCTACATGCGCGGCCACGCCTGCGTGCGGCAGGTGGTGGGCGGCAGCGTTCGCTTCCGGGGGCCCCCGCGCCGACGCATGACGGGCATCGCCCACGCCAACGTCGCCCGCCTCCACCGCCTCGTCGACGTCGCTGGCCTGCCCCACAAGCTCGTCGTCGAGGAGCGCGAAGAGGACAGCCTTCGCGGACACTTCCCCTGGGTCGGCAACCAGCAGGTCGACTTCGACTTCGCCCTGGGCCCCGACACGTCCCGCAAGACCGAGCTGACCCTGACCTTCAGCGACGGCTCCATGCTCATCCAGTTCGGTCGGACCGTCCTCGCAGGCGGCGCGCCGGTGTCGCTGCCCAAGGCCGAGCCCGGGCTGTTCGTCCAGGACCAGCTCGCCTGCACGGCCCGCATCCTGGACGGCGCCCTGCCCTACGTCACCGACGAGCGGGTCTGTGAGGTCCTCGCCCTGGCCGACCGCATGATGCTGGTGGAGAGCACCGAGGAGCGCTACCGCAGAGAAGCAGGGGGCTGAGTTGACACGCGAGGGCCACGGTACGAGCGGTGCTCTTCCCGACTGGCTCACGACCATGCCTGCCAGCGCCCTCGCCGTCGGGCTGCTCGTGCTGTCGTGGCAGCTGAGCCGGACAGCTGAGAAGGTCACGGAGACTCGCCTGGAGGGCAGCGAGGCCGTCTTCATGGCGCTGACCTTCCTCTACCTGCTGTGTGTCCTGGGCGTGGTCATCGTCGGGGCGGCCGGGGCCTTCGGCTGGCGTCTCGGTCGGGGAGGAAGGGTGGTCCCAGCGCTGTGCTCGGTCTACGGCGTGGTGGTGTTCCTGATCGCTGTCGACACCCACCTGGACTGGTTCGCGGCACCGCCCTCCGCGCCCTCTGTCCCCAGGGTCTCGGGCCATCCGGTGAGCGGAGCGGTGATCCCCACCCTGGCTGGGGGCGTCCTCGACATCTCGGGTGCGGACGGGCCGAGCGGGCGCTTCCGCTCGCAGGGCACCCACGACACCCTCTTCGGCGACTGGCATGGCCACACCGATGCCCAGGAGCTCGGCCGCCTCGCTGAGAGCGAAGCCATGGTCTCCAGGGGGGCTGCGTCCCTCCTGGCGGCAGGCTTCAGCAAGGACTTCACCGTGGAGGAAGGCCGCCATCGTGGCCATCCAGCGTGGAGCTTGATGCTGGCGCCTGCCGATGGAGGAGCGGGCGCTGCCTGGCTCATGGTCTGGGCCTGCGAGCCCACGAAGCGCACCTTCGCCGTGGGCATCGAGAGCGCAGATCTGGATCGGGTCGGCCTGCTGGCGGAGCGGGCCAAGACCGTTGCGAGCTGCCACCAGGGTGAGGGTGAGGCGGCTCCTCCCCATGAGCCCGATCCATTCGGCCCTCCCGCTGCACCGTAGAAGAACCAGGCACAGCCGTCGCGGCTATGCTGGACCGTCCCCCAGCCCGGGCTAGGGGGACCTCGCCACCCCCCCGGAGGCTCCGTGCGCGTCCTGCTGATCAACCCCTCGATGAACATGCAGAAGCTGGGGCGGTTCGCCAACCTGCTCGAGCCCATGCCGTGCATCGGCCTGGCCTACATCGCCGGCGCGCTGGAGCAGCACGGCGTCTTCGTCCGCGCCATCGACATGTTCGCCGACAAGCTGTCCGGCGCCGACGTGGTCGAGCGCACCCGGCGCTTCGCTCCCGATCTGGTGGGCTTCACGGTGCTCACACCCTCAGCGCCCATCTGCGCCGAGCTCACCGCGATGATCCGCGTGGCCCTCCCTGACGTGAAGATCGTCTGGGGCGCTGTACACGCCGAGGTCTTCGCCTCGGACATCGTGCGCGAGGGCGAGGCTGACTTCGTGGTGCACCACGACGGCGAGCACACCATCTGCGAGCTCACCGATGCCCTCGAGAGCGGCACCGACGACTTCAGCCACATCACCGGCCTGACCTGGCGTGGCTCCGACGGCGAGCCCGTCACCAACGCCGAGCGCAAGCTCAACCGCGACCTCGACGACCTGCCCTACCCTGCCTGGCACCTCTTCCCGTACCACAAGTACGGCCTGCTCCCGTTTGCCGACTTCGCCAAGCCCGTGCTGACCATGGCCGGGTCCCGGGGCTGCCCCTACCGCTGCGACTACTGCTCGCTGCTCAACACCGGCGGCAAGGTCTACCGGCGCCGCGATCCCATCAAGGTCGCCGACGAGTACGAGTTTCTGGTCGAACGCTACGGCGTGAAGCAGATCGGCTTCATCGACCCCATCTTCCCGCTCGTGAAGAAGGACCTGAAACCCTTCTGCGAAGAGATCGTGAAGCGGAAGCTCGACCAGAAGTGCCTGTGGTTGAGCGAGACCCGCGCTGATCGTCTGGACAAGGAGACCTGTGAGCTCATGTACTGGGGAGGCTGCCGGCGCGTGCTCATCGGCATCGAGTCGGGGGTCGATCTGCTGCTGGGCAACGTCAACAAGAAGATCACCACCGCCAAGGTGCGGGAGGGCGTGGCCAACGCCAAGGCCGCGGGTCTACAGGTCGTGGGCCTCTTCATGATCGGCATGCCGGGCGAGACCCCGGAGATGACCCGCGAGACCGTCGAGTTCGCCGTCGACCTCGATGTCGACTTCGCCAAGTTCGCCATCACCGTGCCCTTCCCGGGCTCCAAGCTCTTCGACGACCGGTGGCAGAAGGACCTCTTCCGCGACGACTGGGAGAACTACACCACCTTCAACCCAGACCCCGACCGGCTCATCTACCACCCCGCTGGCTACGACCCGCAAGAGCTCATCAAGATGCAGTCGTACGCCCTGCGGCGCTTCTACATGCGGCCCAAGCAGATCCGCCGCCAGATGATCGAGCTCCGCACCATCAGTCCGAAGATGCTGCTGTATGGGTTGTATGGGATGGCCATCTGAGGGAAGCAGTGTGGGTCTGCGTGGGTCATGGAGCACACGTTAGGGTGTGCCGACCCTGACCATGTGACCTGATGGGGAACACGATGCTCGCAACCCTGACCTTTCTCGGCTCCGTGCTGAGTGCGCCCGCCACGGCCAGCTCCGCGAGCTGCAACGACTGCAGCGTGCTCTGGATCGTGGTGGACACCACCCGTGCCGATCATCTGGGCTGCTTCGGCGGCGACAAGCGCAATTCGCCAGCTGCCGACAAGCTGTGCGCCCAGGGCACGTCGTACGCCAAGCACTATGCCCAGGCGCCGTACACGATGCTGTCCGTGGCCTCCTACCTGACGGGTCGCTACCGCCTCAACACGGGCATCGAGTTCGACTCCTGGGGACAGGGCTTCGACTTCCACCCGCTGGCCGACGAGGTCACCACCCTGGCTGAGGTGCTCGACAGCAAGGGCTTTGCCGTGGAGGGGGTCACCGCCAACCAGATGATCTCCGACCGCAAGCACATGACCAACCAGCACAGCGACTTCGACCTGAAGTACTACCAGGGCTTCGACGCCTGGGACTACAAGGACGACGACCAGATCGCCGCCGAGGCGCCGGCCACCCTCGAGCGCCTGGCCAAGGGTGACAGCCGCTTCCTCTACTACGTCCACGCCATGGGCCCGCACTACCCCAACGAGCGTCGGGAGGGCATGGAGGAGCGTCGTGGCGGGACCTGGCCCGAAGACCTCGCCGACTTCACTCCCCGCGAGCTCAAGTTCGCCGCCGTCAACAAGGGCGAAGTCGTCCTCACCGAGCAGCATCAGGAGTACCTCAAGGAGCTCTACGCCGACGACATCTGGTGGGCCGACCAGAACATCGTGGGGCCCTTGCTCGACAAGGCCTCCGAGCTCGGCCTCAACGACAAGCTCCTCATCGTCTATGGAAGCGACCACGGGGAGGCCCTGGGAGAGCTGCACATTCGCAAGGGCAAGCCCGAGCCCTACTGGGGCCACAGCAACCGCGCCCTGGTCGACCCCACCCTGCATGTACCGCTGATCCTGGCGGGCCCGGGCATCCCTGCGGGCACCCAGGTGACCGATCAGATCACCGAGAACGTGGACCTCGCTCCCACCATCCTGGACTACCTGGGCCTGCCCATCGACGCGGCCTGGGGCTGGGATGGTCACCCCATCGTGGGGCCCAACGCACAGAAGGGCGAGTTCGCCATCGCCGACAGCGGCACCAACGCCAACGGCAAGGCCAGCGGTCGTAGCGCGGCCATCGGCCAGACGTACACGGTGTCCTACCGGTCCGCGAACGGGATCTACGTCTACTACGACCACAGCGTGGGCGTGCCCCGCAAGCAGATGAAGAGCCCCATCTTGCCGCACGCCCCCCTCAAGAAGGCCCTGGAGAACTACTACGCCACGCAGCATGCGCCGGGTGAAGCGGGAACCATGACCGCGCCCGAGGGCGAGCTGCTCGAGGCGCTCCAAGAGCTCGGCTACATGGGCGACTGACGAGGGCTGCTGCGGCAGAGAGCTTGTGAGGCTTCCTGGCCCGTGTGCATGTCGCTGTGTCGTGAAAATCTGCCGGTGTAGGTCGTTCCCAAGACGTCGGAGTCCAGCGGGATGACTCTCGAAGAGTCCTGCTTTGCCGTAGGTTATGGTTGGACTGTGCCGCAGCGCATCGCGCCCCGTGGGAAGTCTTGACGAGATGTGGACGCTGTGCCCCTTGCAGGCGTGCGTCCTCTCGTCCAAGCTGCCCGTGGTCATCGCTCGATCCCTTGGCGGCCGTCAGGCCTCACTCAACCCTTGAACGCGCAACCCTGCAGCGGCTACCGTGAAGATGACCCGGTGTGTCTCGCTGCCGCACCACTGCTTGAAGACTTGTTGTCTGGAGCCCCCATGAGGTGGATGTCTCTCGCCCTGAGCTTGGCGGTCGCCGGATGTGGCGGCGGCGATGGCAATTGCGAAAACGGCGGCTACTTCCTCGATGCAGACGGTGACACCTACGGTGATCCGAACAGCGCCCACCCCGACTGCTTGCCGGCCCAAGGCTACGTCAACAACGATCAGGACTGCGACGACACCGATCCCGAGATCAACCCCCAGACCCGCTGGTACGCAGACGGCGACGGCGACGGCTACGGGGCCAGCTACAACGCCACCTACGCCTGCCTGGCGCCCCCAGGCTTCGTCTCCGACAACACCGACTGTGACGACGGTGACGCCTCGCTCAACCCCGGCTCCAGCTGGTTCGAGGATCTCGACCTCGATGGGTATGGCTCGGACACCGTCCTCGCTGTGGGCTGTGATGAGGTCGCCGGCGCGACCTTGACGGGCGGTGACTGCGACGATCTCGACGAGACCATCCATCCCGACGCCCAGGAGATCTGCGACGAGATCGACCAGGACTGCGATGGTGATCCTCTGGGTGATGAGGAGATCAACTGGTACGTCGACAGTGATGGCGATGGCTACGGCGATCCCGAGTCCGAGCCCGTCGAGAGCTGCGACCCCCTCGAGGGTCGGGCGCCCAACGCGGGGGACTGCGACGACATGGCCGCGGACTACAGCCCCGAGGCGTATGAGATCTGCGACGACGGCATCGATCAGGACTGCGACGGCATCGACACCTGTGGCATCGCCGGGCAGCAATCGGTGAGTGAGCGGGGGCTTCCCATCGAGGGGACGGTGGGCCACGAGCTCGGTCGCTCGGTGTCGGGGCTCGGTGACATCGACGGCGACGGCTTCGACGACGTGGTCGTCGGTATCCCCGGTGCGGGTGTCAGCGGGCAGGCCCAGGTGGTGCCGGGTGCGGCCAGTGGGCTGTCGGTCATCGACTCCGCCACCCTCGAGGGCGGTGAGGACGACGTCGACTTCGGATCATGGGTCGGCCCTGCCGGTGATGTGAACAACGATGGCTACGCCGATGTGCTCGTGGGCTCTCCCGGCTGGGGCGATCAGGGGCAGGGGGCGCTCTACGTGTTCTTCGGACCCCTCGAGGACGGTGTGGAGAGCGATGACGCGGACTACCGCTTCTACGGAAGTGGGAACGACTGGACGGGGATCGGTCGACGGGGTGTGGGCGACAGCACCTACCTGCTGACCACGGCCAGCTACCGCAACGGTACCGACGTGGTGGGTCTCATCGAGCTGCCCGCTTCGGGCACCGCCACCATCACCCAGACCGACACCCGCTTCGTACGCTTCGAACCCACCGACGACACCGACTACTACCCGCTGATGGTCGATGTCGGCGACATCGATGGTGACGGCGTGTCCGACATCGTGATGGGCAACTCCGACTACGGCGGCAGCAACACGGGCGGAGCCTTCGTCTTCTACGGTGCCTCCGATGGCTTCCGGGGTTCTCCGGGCGCTGAGGACGCCGATGTGATCCTCACCGCACGCACCCAGGCCCACTTCGGTGCCGACATCGCCGTGGCGCCAGACCTCGACGGTGATGGGCTGTCGGATGTGGTGGTGGGCGCCCCAGGGCGCAACAAGCGGGTGCCTTACGTCTACGTCTTCTCGGCGGATGGCCTGGCAACGGGCACCCACACCTCTGCGGAGGCCAAGCTGGAGGGCGATGTCAACGACGACGAGCGCTCCCTCTCGACCGGCGCCTCCCTCGGGGCCATGGGTGATCTGACGGGCGACGGAATCGGCGATCTCGTCATCGGCTCCCCCGGCGCCGATCAGGCCATGGTGGCCGTGGGCCCCCTGGCCGGCAACCTGGTCCTGTCCGACATCGCCTACAGCGTGCTCGAGGGCGATGCGGACACCGAGCTCGGCGCAGCGGTCGCAGAGGCGGGCGACGTGGACGCTGACGGCTACTCCGACTTCATCTTGGGGGCACCGGGCTCTTCGACTGCCTACGTGTTCCTCGGCGGACCCTGAGCGGGTCGGCGAGACCCGCCACGGTGCGGCCATCCAGGGGTCCGATCCCGGTGGTACAGGGGCGAGCTCGCCTTGCCGACGCCATGATCACTGGGGCTGTCGGCCTTCGGCGATCCGGTGACATCGACGATATCGGGGCCTTCGGATCTTGACGTGTCTGGTCAGACGGGTGAAAGAGCGTCTTCACCGGCCCGAGCGGCAACCGGGGATGGCCTTCCCCGACCACCTGCTGGGCCCGGAACGACAGGAGAGACCCATGGCCATGACTGCCGAGCGCAAAGCAGAGCTGATCAACGAGTACGGACTGAAGGAGGGCGATACCGGCTCTCCCGAGGTGCAGGTGGCACTGCTCACTGAGCGGATCCGCTACCTCACCGACCACTTCCGGACCCACCACAAGGACCACCACAGCCGGCGCGGCCTGCTGAAGCTGGTCGGTCAGCGTCGACGCCTGCTCAAGTACGTCAAGAAGAACGACACCGCGCGCTACCAGTCGCTCATCCAGCGACTCGGCCTCCGCCGCTGAGGACCTGAAGGCAGCCCTTTCCCGGGCTGCCTTCACTCATTTCTGCTCTTTCTCACTTTCATTTTCCCATTCTCTCTGCGGCCAGCCGGCTGTGGAGATCCCAGGCCCGGCACGACTCGTCGGGGTGGATGCGCCCGCAGGTCTACGCGGCTCCTGGCAGCTCAGTCGAGCTCCCAGGGGCCACGCAGGTCTACGGGATTGACCGCGCCGCCCAGGATGTTTTGCCGTCCAAGCCGCAGGAAGTTCTGCGGGCGGGCCTGTTCAAACGACCCCCTCGGCGCCCTGGTGCGTGGATGGCCAGATCCGTGTCGAGGTCGGAGTTTTCACATGCATGGTGTCACCCACCACAGCGTGACCGTCGAGATCGGCGGTCGTCCCCTCACCATCGAGACCGGCAAGCTGGCCAAGCAGGCCGGCGGTGCCGTCGTCGTCTCCCAGAACGACAGCAGCACGCTCGTGACCGCCGTCGGCGGCCACAAGCCCACCCCCTTCGACTTCCTGCCGCTCACCGTGGGCTACCAGGATCGCACCGGCGCGTCCGGCACGATCCCCGGTGGCTTCCTCAAGCGCGAAGGTCGCCCCAACGAGCGCGAGACCCTGGCCTGTCGCCTCATCGATCGGCCCATCCGTCCGCAGTTCCCGAAGACCTTCCGGTGTGAGACCCAGATCATCACCACCGCGCTGAGCTTCGACCCGGCCAGCGACACCGACGTGCTCGCCCTGATCGGTGCCTCGGCCGCCTGCCACATCAGCGACCTGCCCCTGGGCCGCGCCATCGCCGGCGTGCGCATCTCCCTGCTCGACGGTGAGTACCTCATCAACCCCAGCATCCAGCAGGCCCACGAGGCCAAGCTGACGCTGGTGGTCGCCGGTACCTCCGAAGCCATCGCCATGGTGGAAGGCGGCGCCAACGAGGCCTCCGAGACCGAGATCCTCGACGCCCTCGACCTCGCGCATGTCGAGATCAAGAAGCTGGTCGCGGCCATCGACGAGCTGCGCGAGAAGTGCGGCGTGCCCAAGCGGGCCGTCCCCGAGGCTCCCTCCATCGACAGCCGTGCTGTCGACGCCGTCGCAGCCGCTGCGGATGCCCTCAAGGCCGCCATGGCCACCGACGGCAAGTTCGCGCGCTCCACGGCCATCAAGGCCCTGCGCAACGACGTCATCGCTGGCGCCGTGGACGGGCTGGACGAGGACAACACCGACGCTGTCACCAAGGACATCAAGAACCTGTGGCACAAGTCGGTCGGCAAGGAGATGCGTCGCCAGGTCATCGAGGAGGCTCGCCGCATCGACGGCCGTGCCACCGACGAGGTCCGCGACATCTGGTGTGAGGTCGGCTCCGCCACCCGCGCTCACGGCTCGGCGGTCTTCACCCGCGGCGAGACCCAGGTCTTCGCCACGGCCACCCTCGGTGTCGAGATGGACTCGCAGCGCATCGACTTCGCCGGTCGGGTCGACCCCTTCCGCCGCTTCATGCTGCAGTACAACTTCCCGCCCTTCTGCACCGGTGAGGCCCGGCGCATGACCGGCCCGAAGCGTCGTGAGGTGGGCCACGGTGCCCTCGCCCGTCGCGCGGTCGAGCCCATGCTGCCGGCCAAGGCCGACTTCCCCTACGTCCTGCGCATCAGCGCCGACGTGCTCGAGTCCAACGGCTCCTCGTCGATGGCTTCGGTCTGCGGCGCCACCCTGTCGCTCATGGACGCGGGTGTGCCCCTGAAGAAGCCGGTCGCTGGCATCGCCATGGGCCTCATCAAGGAAGGCGACAGCTTCGCGGTCCTGAGCGACATCCTGGGCGACGAGGACCACCTCGGCGACATGGACTTCAAGGTCACGGGCACCAAGGACGGCATCACCGCCTTCCAGATGGACACCAAGCTCGACGCCGTGCCTCGCGAGGTCATGGCCAAGGCGCTCAACCAGGCCCGCGAGGGTCGGAACCTCATCCTCGAGGAGATGGCCAAGTCCATCGCCGCGCCGCGTGAGGAGCTGAGCCAGTACGCCCCCCGCATCACCACGATCATGATCAAGACCGACAAGATTCGCGACATCATCGGCCCGGGTGGCAAGACGATCCGCGGCATCCAGGAGCAGTGCGGCGTCAAGGTGACCGTCGACGACACCGGTCGCGTCGACATCGCTGCCGCCGACGGCGAGGCCACCGAGAAGGCCATCGCCATGGTGCGCGAGCTCACCCAGGAAGCCGAGCTCGGCAAGCTGTACCTGGGCG
>JAERSX010000900.1 GCA_016845285.1 Deltaproteobacteria bacterium
GACCAGCTCCACTGACTTCCTCGTCACCGGCGTCTGCGACGTGGACGGCGACGGCCAGAACGCCAGCTACACCGCCAAGAAGACCGTGAACACCGGTCCGACGACGGGCAACAACGTCTACTGATTCCCCTGCCAGACCACACCCGGGCGGCGTCCACGCTTCGTGGGCGCCGTCCTTCTTTCTTGGATCGTCCTCAGCGGCTCAGCCTTCGGGCTCGTACCCCAGGTTCGGCGCCAGCCACCGCTCCATCTCACCCACGCTCAGCCCCTTCCGCCCGGCGTAGTCGGCCACCTGCTCGGGCCCGATCCGCCCAAGGCCGAAGTACCGCGCCTGGGGATGGGCAAAGTACAGACCGCTCACGCTCGCTGCCGGCATCATGGCCATGGACTCGGTGAGCGCCACTCCGGTGCCGGCCTCGGCTCCGAGGAGCGCAAAGATGGCTGGTTTCTCGGTGTGGTCAGGCTGACAGGGATAGCCCGGCGCGGGCCGGATTCCCTGGTAGCCCTCGGCGATGAGCGCCGCGTTGTCGAGGCTCTCGCTCTCTGCGTAAGACCAGATCTCGGTCCGCAGGTGGCGATGTAGCCATTCCGCGGCAGCCTCTGCGAGCCTATCGGCGAGGGCCTTCAAGAGGATCGACTTGTAGTCGTCGTGGTCGGCCTGGAATCGGGCCAGGTGAGGCTCGATGCCCAGCCCGGCCGTGACCACGAAGGCTCCGACGTGATCCGCAGGTCCGCCGACCGGCGCCACGAAGTCGGCCAACGCCAGGTTGGGACGCCCCGGCGGCTTGTCGGCCTGCTGACGCAGGGTGTGGAGCCGGACCTCACCGTCTGTCCCCTGGACCACGAGATCGTCGCCGTCCGCTGCCGCGGGGAAGATGCCAAAGCTCGCCTTGGCCTCGAGCCAGCCCTCGTCCACGATCTGCCGGAGCATGGCCTGGGCATCGTCGAAGAGCGACCGCGCCTGGGGCCCCACCTCGGGCTTGTCGAAGATCGAGGGGAAGCTGCCCTTGAGCTGCCAGGTGCGGAAGAAGGGAGTCCAGTCGATGACCTCGGAGAGTGCGGCCAGATCGAGATCCATGGACCACACGCCGGTGTGGGCCGGCGGCGGAGGGGGGGACGCCTCGAAGTCGATGCGCAAGCGATTCTGACGGGCTCGGGTGAGCGACACCCGGCGGGCATGCTGGGCCTGTGCCGCTCGCTTCTCACGCAGCGCGGCGTACGTGGTGGCGGTCTCCGAGAGCAGGGCCTGGGCCCCCTCGCCAGCCAGCCGACCCACCACGGGCACGGCCCGCGAGGCATCGGTGACGTACAGCACGCCGTTGTCGTACTTGGGGGCGATCTTCACCGCGGTGTGGACCCGCGAGGTGGTGGCTCCACCGATGAGCAGCGGGACCTGAAAGCCACGCCGCGTCATCTCCTGGGCCACATGGACCATCTCGTCCAGAGACGGGGTGATCAGCCCGCTCAGCCCGATGATGTCGACACCCTCGGCCTCTGCGGTGTCCAGGATCTTCTTGGCCGGCACCATGACGCCCAGATCGATGATCTCGTAGCCGTTGCAGCCGAGCACCACGCCCACGATGTTCTTGCCGATGTCGTGTACATCACCCTTGACGGTGGCGAGGAGGATCTTGCCCTTGGCCGTGCCGGCCACCTTCTCGGCCTCGAGGAAGGGCTCGAGATGGGCCACGGCCTTCTTCATGACACGGGCCGACTTGACCACCTGTGGAAGGAACATCTTGCCGGCACCGAACAGGTCGCCGACGACGTTCATGCCGTCCATCAGAGGGCCCTCGATGACATGGAGCGGCTTGTCGTGGGCGAGGCGGGCCTCTTCGGCATCCTCGGTGATGAAGCGATCGATGCCGTGGACCAGGGCGTGGGTGATCCGCTCCCCCACGGTGCCCTCGCGCCAGCTCAGGTCTTCTACACGCTGCTTGCCCTTCTGGCCCGCCGTTGCCTGGGCGAGGTCGACGAGGCGCTCGGTGGCGTCGGGGCTGCGGTTGAGGATGACGTCCTCGCATGCCTCCCTCAGGACCGGATCGAGCTGGTCATAGACCGCGAGCTGTCCGGCGTTGACGATGCCCATGTCCAGGCCCGCCTGGATGGCGTGGTACAGGAAGACGCTGTGCATCGCCTCGCGCACGGGGTTGTTGCCGCGAAAGCTGAAGCTCAGGTTGGACACACCGCCCGAGACCTTGGCATGGGGCAGCTGCTCCTTGATGGCGCGCGCAGCTTCGATGAAGGCGACGCCGTAGGTGGCGTGCTCCTCGATGCCCGTGGCCACCGCGAAGATGTTGGGGTCGAAGACGATGTCTTCGGGTGGAAAGCCCACCTCCTCGGTGAGGATCTGGTAGGCCCGTGCGCAGATCTCCACCTTCCGCTCCATGGTGTCGGCCTGGCCTTCCTCGTCGAAGGCCATGACGATGACCGCCGCGCCGTACCGCCGCACCTTGCGAGCCTGCTCCAGGAAGGGCTCCACCCCCTCCTTGAGAGAGATGGAGTTCACGATCCCCTTGCCCTGCAGCCACTTGAGCCCGGTCTCGATGACCGACCACTTGGAGCTGTCGAGCACCACGGGGACCTTGGAGATGTCGGGCTCGCCGGCAATGAGGCGCAAGAAGCGCTCCATGGCCGCTGCGCTGTCGAGCATGCCCTCGTCCATGTTGATGTCGATGAGCTGAGCCCCGTTCTCGACCTGCTGACGGGCCACGCGCAGAGCACGCTCGTAGTTGCCGTTCTTGATCATCTTCCGGAAGGCAGATGAGCCCGTGACGTTGGTCCGCTCACCGATGTTGACGAAGAGGCTGGACTCGTCGATGGCCACCGGCTCGAGACCGCTGAGATGCATGCGGACAGGCAGAGTAGGAGCCTGCCGGGGGCGCACGCCCTCCATGGTGGCAGCGATGGCCTCGATGACGCTGGGATCGGTGCCGCAGCAGCCTCCCACGAGGTTCACCAGGCCATCATCGGCCCAGCCGCGCAGCTCAGCGGCCATCTGCTCGGGGGTCTCGTCGTAGCCACCGAACTCGTTGGGCAGGCCAGCGTTGGGGTGGGCGCT
>JAERSX010000901.1 GCA_016845285.1 Deltaproteobacteria bacterium
GGTCATGGGAGCTCCGGATTGGGGGAGGGGTTGCGCAGGCGCGTCAGCGCGGCCTGTGCCTGGGTGTGGTCGGGATCTGCGCTGAGGGCTTCATCATAGGCGTGGCGGGCGGCGCTGGGCTCGCCACGCATCTCGAGACCCACACCCACCTGGAAGTGCGCCTCTGCCGGACCCACGGTGGCGGCGAAGATGCGGAAGGCTTCTTGGTCCCGCCCCGTGGCCACCAGGGCGTACCCGAGGTTGTTGCGGGTGCGGATGCGGGTTCCGTCCAGACGCACGGCTTCTCGGAGCGGCTCGAGGGCCTCGGGTGCCCTCCCGTCGGACATGAGCGCGAAGCCGAGGTTGTTCCAAGCATCGGCATCGAGAGGAGCCAGGCGTGTAGCCTTGCGGAAGTGGGCGATGGCGGTGGCCGGGTTGCCGCTGTCCATGGCGAGGATGCCGAGCTGTTCGTGCAGATCGGCGTCTCTTGGAGCGCGCTTGATGCCACGCTCGAGCACGTCCTGGGCGTCCTGGTCGAGGCCGACTGCGCGGAGGGCCCGGGCGTGGAGGTTGTCCAATGCTGCGCTCTTTCGGCCTTCTTCTCTGAGTTGTCTGACCAGCTGTAGTGCTGCGGTGGGCTTGCCGGCCTGGAGGAGGGCCTCGCCCATGTCGAGCTGTGTCTCGAAGCGCGCGTCGGGGTCCTTCCAGGCGGGCGTCTCGGTGATGTCGGACGCAGGGACCCGCTTGGCACCCGCACAGGCTGCCAGCAGCACGACCACGGCGAGGCGGCTGCTCACTTCGCCTGTCCCTCGAGCATGGGAATGAGGTTGCGGGCGACGTTGATGACGGCCGGGCCGACGAGGACGAGGAAGATCGTGGGCATGATGAACAGGATCATGGCCACGGTGAGCTTGGGCGAGATCTTCGCGGCCCGCTCCTCGGCGTTGAGCATGCGCTTGCGCCGAACCAGATCGGCGTGGACGCGGAGGGCGCGGGCCACGCTGGTGCCGAAGCGCTCCGCCTGCGTCAGGACGTTGACCAGGCTGTTGACCTCGGCCAGGCCCGTACGATCGTCGAGATGGCGCAATGCTTCGAGGCGCGGGACACCGGCTGCCACCTCGTGGTTCACCGCCTGGAGCTCCTGTGCCAGCTCTGGTGCGGCCGACTCCATCTCCTGGGCCACCCGCCGGAAGGCAGCGTCGAGGCCGAGGCCTGCTTCCACGCTACTCACCAGCAGATCGAGGGCGTCCGGGAAGGAGCGCATGAGTGCTTCTTGGCGATTCTGCAGCTTGTTGGTGACCCAGAGGCCGGGCACGTAGTAGCCAGCGGCCGCCGCGACGAGCACCCAGAACACCATGAAGACCGGCTTCAAGGTGGGCGCGAAGATCACCACGAAGGCGAAGGTGAGCGCCGGGAGTGCCACGGCGAACACGGTGCGAAGGGCGGTGAAGGCCTCGAGAGCGGTGCGGTTGCGGTAGCCGGCCTGGAGGAGACGCTGGCGTAGGAGATGGGCTTGGGAGTCACTCGGGCGGCTCAGAGCCCCGATGTTCGAGGTCACATTGCCCAGCTGCTGGTTCTGCAACAGCAGCTCTGACTCGATGGTCTGGGTACCCGTGATCTCGGCGACACGGTCTCGCGCGCTTCGTGTGGGGTTGAGGAACATGCGCAGGGCGTAGGCCACCCCGAGCACCGACAGGAAGGTGCCGATGATGATGAGTACGACGAGGACGTCCATCTTCATGGGTGGGCCTCAGACCTCGATGTCGCAGAGCTTGACCATGACGAAGACGCCCACGAAGAACATCATTGTTGCCATGCCGAGGCCGATGCGTCCCCACGGGTCCAGGACCAGCGGGCTCAGGTAGTCGGGGCGCACCACCATGATGAGCGCTGCCAGGACGAAGGGCAGGCCCCCGAGGATGACCGCGCTGATGCGCGCCTCGGCGGTGAGCGCGGCCACCTTCTGCTTGAAGACGCCCCGCTCACGGATGGTGCCGGAGATGTTGTCGAGGATCTCGATGAGGTTGCCGCCAGTGTCGCGCTGCAAGAGCACCGAGCTCACGAAGATCTTCAGGTCGAAGTTGCGTGGGTTGCGCTCGGAGAGGTTGGACAGGGCCTCGCGCATGTCACGGCCAAGGTTGTGCTCCTCGTAGACACGCCCGAATTCGGCGGCCACGGGCATGGGCATCTCCTGGGCGCAGAGGCGCATGGCATCGGACAGTCCGTGCCCAGCTTGGAGTGAGCGGCCCACGAGGTCGAGGGCATCCGGGAGCTGCCTGCTGAGCTCCACTGCACGCTCGGTAGCGCGCGAGCTGAGGAGGGCGACGGGGAGCAGGCCCACCAGGATGCCCAGACCGGCGACGGGCCCCCGTATGAGGACGCCGAAGATCACGACGCCGGCGAGCCCGAAGATCCCCATGCGCGTGAAGAGACCGGACAGGTCGTAGGGGTTGCCCGCTTGCTTGATGAGGTTCTCGAGCTCGCGGCCGATGTTGCCGAGGGTGTCGACCAGGGGGTCGGAGGGGTTGAGCCGCAGCAGGACTGCATCGCCCGTCTCTTGCACGGTGCCCAGTCGCCGGGCGAGCTCCTTGGCCTTGTCCTCCTCTCTCGACTTGTAGCCCCAGTAGAGGAACGAGCCGGTCGTCATCACGCCCACGAAGACGATGACGGCGACGATGAGAATGATCGGATTGTCCATGGTCGCTCAGACGTCCATGCGGAAGCGGAAGATCTCGCTGCTCAGGCGGGTGCCACTTCGCTCGAGGCGTGCCATGAACTTGGGGCGGGTGCCGGTGGCCACGAAGGTTCCTCGGACGCGGCCCTCGTCGTCGATGGTGCGTTGCTTGAAGGTGAAGATGTCCTGAGTGGTGATCACCGAGCCTTCCATGCCGATGATCTCGGTGACCGCTGTGATGCGGCGTGAGCCGTCGGGCAGGCGATTCAGCTGGATCACGACGTCGACCGCGCGGGCGAGGAGCTCCCGGATGTTCTTGTCGGACAAGTTGGGCATGCCCATGCCGATCATGGTCTCGAAGCGTGAGAGCGCATCGCGGGTGCTGTTGGAGTGGATCGTACCCATCGAGCCCTCGTGGCCCGTGTTCATGGCCTGGAGCATGTCGATGGCTTCTGCGCCTCGGATCTCACCGAGGATCACGCGGTCGGGCCGCATCCGGAGAGAGTTCTTGACCAGATCGCGGGCAGTGACCTGCCCCTTGCCCTCGAGGTTGGCGGGCCGGGTCTCGAGCCGCACCACGTGGGGCTGCTGGAGCTGGAGCTCGGCTGCATCCTCGATGGTGACGATGCGCTCCCCCTCGGGGATGAACGAGCTCATGACGTTGAGCAGCGTGGTCTTGCCGGAGCCCGTGCCGCCGCTGATGACGATGTTCAGCTTGGCCCGAACGCAGCCTCGCAGCACCTCCAGCACGGGCCGGGGACAGGAGCCGAAGGCGACGAGGTCCTCGTGGGTGATGGGCACCGTGCCGAAGCGGCGGATCGAGACAGCCGCGCCGTCGAGGGCCAGCGGCGGGATGATGGCGTTGAAGCGGCTTCCGTCGGGGAGGCGCGCGTCGACCATGGGGTTGGTCTCGTCGATTCGTCGACCCACGGCGCTGACGATGCGATCGATGATCTGGAGCAGGTGCTCTTCGCCGTTGAATTTGACGTCCACCTGCTGGAGTCGACCCTTCTTCTCCACGTAGACGGTGTTGTAGCCGTTGATGAGGATGTCGGAGATCTCGGCATCCCGGAGCAGAGGCTCCAGCGGTCCCAGGCCCAGGATGTCGTCGAGGATCTCGTCGACCAGTCGCTCCCGCTCCAGTCGGTTCAGCGGCAGAGCCCGTGCCTCGACGGTCTCTGTGAGTGTCTTGCGGAGGCGCCTCTTGAGCTCCTCTCGCGGCATCTTGTTGACCTGCTCGAAGTCGAGAGACTCGATCACCTCGTTGTGCAGGGTCTTCTTGATGCGCTCGAATTCGGCGGAGTCTGTCTGTCCCGGCGCACGGTAGCGCTGCTGGGCTCCTCGCACGCGGTCGATCAAGCGGGAAGACATGACGTCACCTCGAAGTTGGCAGCTCGTGCCTCAAGCTATCCGAACAGGCCCCAGAATCGCTTGCCGCCCGAGCTGACCTGCACGCGTTCGACCCGCTCCGTCACCAGCGAGACGGCCTCGCTGATGTCTTGGTAGGTCTGCGACTTCCGGTCGTAGTCCCGGATGAGCTGTCCCACGTTCACCGCCTTGGGCACCGCGATGGGGTCGTTTGCGATGGTCACTGCCACGGGCACACCGAGGTTGGTCTCGATGTCCTTCAGGGAGATCCCGGCGTTCTTGTCCCAACGATTGACCACGAGACGCACCGCAGCCCGATCGACACCGATGCGATCGAGCAGCTGGAGACGGCGCCAGGCGTTCTTGACCGAGGGGACGTCGGGGTTGCAGACCAGCAGGATGAGGTCCGCGACCGTGGATGCGGTGATGGTGGCCTCGTCGAGGCCGCATCCGCAGTCGACGATGACGTATTGGTAGGCGTCGGCCGCAGCGGTGAGAACGCGGAGCACGTCGTCGCCGCGGACCTCTTCGAAGTCCATGAGCTCAGTGGGCTGAGCCAGGACGTGGATCTTGCTGCGATGGACCGCCACCGAGCCCGAGAGCATGCGCTCGTCGAGTCGGTTGAGGTTGCGCATGATGTCCTGGAGGTTGCTCGATGGGCGCAGGTCCAGGAAGCTCGCCACGTCGCCCATGGAGAAGTCGAAGTCGGCCACGCAGACCCGCTGGACCGGTGAGAGCTCGGCCGCCAGGTTGATGGCCAGCAGCGTGACGCCGCTACCGCCCTTGCTGCCGATGATGGCGATGACCTCGCCCTGGTCCTCGTCGGCCTCGCTGGCGTAGGCCGACTCGTGCACCGCCTGCCGAAGCAGCGCGCCGTCCTCGGGCAGGACGACGTACTCGCGGTAGCCCGCCCGCATGGCGGACCGGATGCGCTCGGGATCGGTCCGCTCGCTGATCGCCACCAGCTGGATGTGGGACATGTCCTGGGTGAGGACCGTGCCCAAGCGGACGGCCTCGTCGAAGTCGGCGTCGAAGCCCATCACCACCACGTGAGGGCGGGTGGTGCTGACCACCGAGACCGCCTCGTGGTACGGCGTGGAGTGGGTGGGCAGGACCGCTTCGGTGCCCAGGCACTCGCGGATCAAGCCCATGCCCCGCTCGTCGACACCGATGACGACGACAGAGGCGGCACCGGAGGTGAAGCTGCGCTTGCGCATGTTCAGCGAACCAGGCCGATGGGTCCCGTCGACTGTTCGGAGCGCGAGCCCACGCGATGATCGAGGCCGAGCAGGAAGAGCTCGAAGTCGTTGGGGTTGTTGTCCTCGGACGAGCCCGGGGGGGCCGGGACCTCATCTGGGGCCATGGGGCGGACCAGACGCGGCGTCACGAAGATCATGAGCTCGGTCTCGCTCCGGTCGTGCTGCACGTAGCGGAAGGCCGCTCCGAGGATCGGGATGTCGCCGAGGATGGGAATGCGAGCGTGGTTGGACTGCACGCTGTCGTAGAGCATGCCGGCCATGGCGAAGGTCATGCCGCTCTCGATGCGGAGATGAGACTGACTCTTCCGGGCGACGAAGGCGGGGATCTCGATGCCTGTCAGGGACAGACCGTTGCTGGTGTCGATGTCGCTCACCTCGACGTACACGCGCATGTCCACCACCTCGGAGCCCAGCACGGTGGGCACGAAGACCAGCTTGACGCCGTACTCCTTGAACTCGATGGTGATGCGGTTGCCGTTCTGGGCGACGGGAATGGGCAGCTCGCCGCCTGCGAGGAACTCTGCCTGCTGGCCAGACAGGGCCACCAAGGTGGGGCGTGCGAGCACCTTGCTGATGTTGCTCTGCTCGAGCACGGCCAGGATGGCGCCGAGGCTCCGCTCGGTGGTGCCGTTGTTGAAGTTGACATTGCCGAGCAGGTTGAAGGTACCTGCGGCGGCGTCGGGGACCAGGCCGTTGTTGATGTTGTCGATGTTGGAGCTGCTCACCAGGTTGGTGAAGATGGAGTTGGGCTGCCAGACGCCGCCCCCCAGATCGCTGTTGCCGAAGAGGAAGTTGAGCCCCATCTCGCGCATGGCCGAGCGGTTGACCTCGGCGAACAGCACCTCGATCTGGATCTGATGGTCGCCCTGGACGGTCATCAGGTTGACGAACTCCTCATCGTAGACACTCGCCATGCCGGCGATCTGTTCGAGGGTCTCGACGTCTGCGACAGGTCCCTCCACCACGATTCGTTCGAGCAGGGGGTAGACCAGAGGCGCGTCGGTGCCCACCACCTGGTCGATCCGGCGCACGAGATCGCTGAGATCGCGGTGGACGGTGAGCTCGTAGCGAACAGGGTTGTCGGTGTCGCCTCGATACCAGACCCACAGATCGGTGGAGCCCACCGATAGACCGCGCACCTGGAATTGACCCTCCTCGAGGAGCTTGAGCTGGGCGACGAGGTCGTCGCTGACGAGGATGCGGGCGATGGACCGCTTGCCCTGGAAGATGAAGGACTGACCGACCTCGACGTCGAGCCACTCGGCTTGCGTCTGGGCGCGCACATCGCCAGGGGCGAGGGCGAGGGCGACCGAAGCCAGGAGGATCATCAGCTTCTGCACGAACAACTTCATCAGACCAGCTCTCCGGGAGAACTCAGCGACCGCTGCGGCCACCCGAGTTGGAGGACGACTCCACCTTCTCGCCGTCCTCGGTGAACTGCTCGACGGTGGTGTTCGACCCCTGCACCACTTCCGCCTTGGTGTAGTTGGGGTCTTGGATGACAGGCTTTGGCTTGCCCGTGCCGCGGCCGCCCTTGCTCTTGGGAGAGCCTTCCTTGAGGCCGACCAGGGAGTTGGACGTCAGCGGACCGTCCGTCTGCTGTTGCACGATGTCGATGTCGCTGCGCATGACCAGGTGGAGGTCGCCGCGCGACGAGGCGAGGGCCAGCTTCTCGGACTCTTCGAGGGTGAGCTCGAGAGTGACGGAGGGGCGGACGCGGGCCTTCTTCTTCTTTCCGTCGTCGCTCGCGGTGGCGCCGAGGCGGTTGCCCACCGCGAGGACCTTGACCGTCTGCAGGATGGTCTCGGTGACCCACTTGGCGCTCATGGTGGTGGCGTCGTCGGGTCGGATGGTGACGATGACGTCGACGTAGTTGCCCGGCTGTAGCAGGCCAGCCATCCCCGACTCGGTGTCGGTCTCGATGGTCATGGCTCGTCGCCCGGGGGTGATGATCGCGTTCAGGCCGATGCCAGCATCGGCGCGCGCCAGACGCTCGACGCGCAGGATCTCGCCCTCGAGCACCCGCTCTTTGGGGGTGCGTCCGATGATCTCACCAGGCTCTGCGAACACGTAGTCCTGGCTGATGTTCGCGGGGAGCACGCGCTGGGTCGCCACGTCCTCTGGAGCGATGGGCAGGCCCATGTACAGATCACGTTGTGCGATCACCACAGTGACCAGATCGTCGCGTTCCTTGCGCGCTTCTTCGGCGGCGGTCTGGAGTCGCTGGATGACCTGGTAGATCATCACGGTGATGAGCCCGGCCACCATGAGCGAGCCGACGAGGAAGAAGACTGCCTTGT
>JAERSX010000902.1 GCA_016845285.1 Deltaproteobacteria bacterium
GGCTCGGAGATTGTGGTCGGTACCCCTGGCCGCATCCTCGATCACATCCGCCGAGGCAACCTGAAGCTCGGCGACGTGCAGTTCGCCATCCTCGATGAGGCCGACGAGATGCTCAGCATGGGCTTCTACGAGGATGTCTCCAAGATCCTCGACCAGACGCCGGAGAGTCGGCAGATCCTCTTCTTCAGCGCCACCGTCGATGATCGGGTCCGCTCGCTCATCACCCGCTACGGCACCGATGTGAAGGACCTGCGGCTGTCCACGGACACCGACAAGGTCGAGGGCATCGACCACATCATCTACACGACCTCGCCCGACTTCCACAAGGCACGGGCGCTTCTGGCCATCATCGACCAGGAGGAGCCGAGCAGCGCCATCATCTTCTGCAACACGCGCGAGGACACGGCCACCGTGGCCAGCTACCTCTCGCGGCAGGGCCTCGACGCCGAGCTCATCAGCGGTGAGCTGCCGCAGAAGAAGCGCGAGCAGGTCATGGCGCGGGTCAAGCGCGGCGAGACCCAGTTCCTGGTCGCGACCGATGTGGCTGCCCGTGGGATCGACATCAGCGATCTGAGCCACGTGGTCAACTACAGCCTGCCGTCCGACCCGGCCGTCTACCTCCATCGCACCGGTCGTACCGGTCGTATCGGAAAGCAGGGAATTGCCATCTCGCTTGCCGGCGGCACCGACATGAGCACCCGCACCACCCTCGAGCGGCAGTACGAGATCGCCTTCGAGGAGCGGCCCCTGCCCACGCCTGACGAGGCCGCCCAGGCCCGCGTCGAGCGGCAGGCCACCCTCATCCGCAACGCCATGGGAACCATGGCCTTCGAGGGCTACGTCCGCACCGTGCGCGAGATCCAGAAGCGCCCCGATGGTGAGTTCCTGCTGGCGGCTGCCCTGCGCGGCTTCTTCTTGTGGGACCGGATGCGCAAGGCGGCCGAGGATGGCACCGCCGACAGCGTCGGCGCCCTGCGGGAGGCCCGCGAAGAGCGCCGGCGCGACCGCAAGGACCGTGGTGGTGGTCGCCGCGACCGTGACAGGGGTCGCGATCGCGACCGCAAGCCCCGCCGCGACCGTGACCGTGACCGTGACCGTGACCGTGGCCGCGACCGTGACCGCGACCGCGACCGCGACCGTGATGATCGTGGCCCGAAGAAGGAGCGCGCCGATGGTGAGAGCCGTGGTGGCTCGGAGGGCGGTGAGCGTCGTCGTCGTCGTCGCAGGCGCGGCAAGCGCGAGGGCGGCGAGAGCAGCGGTGGCGGCGACAAGACAGAGTAGAAGCGCATGGACACCCGGCCGCTCGCCGGGTGTCGAATGCTGTGGATGATGCCCGGCGGCGCTACGCTGATGGGGCTCGTTGAGCTGTTGGAGAGACCATGATTCCGCTATTGCTGAGCACGTCGGTGGCCTGGCCCTGTGGGGCCCTCTTCACCACGTCCGAAGGGATCGTCGCGTCCGACGCCCAGGAGGTCATTCTCCGGGTGTCGGAGGGCGCTACCGAGATCGAGTACAACATCCGGTACACCGGCGATGCCGAAGAGTTCGGCTGGTTGATCCCGGTTCCCGAGGATGTCAGCTCGGTCGAGGAGGGTGACCATGCAACCTTCGACGAGTACCGCTCGCTGACGGCCCCGCTCTGGTCCGGTGATCTGGGCGGCGACGAAGGCTGTGCCTGCGGCGATGGGTCGAAGGGCGATTTCATGAACGGGGGCGGTGACTTCGGAGTGGAGCTCGCCTCGGGGTACGTGGGCGACTACGCCTACACCGTCCTGGACGGCGACAACTTCGCTGCGGTGCTCGCCTGGCTCGACGATCAGGAGTTCGAGTACAGCGACCAGTCCCCGGCCATCCAGTACTACGGAAATGGCTACGACTTCGTGGCGCTCACCTTGTCTCCTGCTGCGGCGAGCACCGGGGACGAGGGGCGTACCCTGGTGCCGCTGAAGATCCGATACGAGCAGGAGCTGCTGACCTATCCGGCGCTCATGAGCTACTTCGGCACCCTCGACTACTACCGGACCACCGTCTGGATCGAGGGCGAGGCCCGCGCAGAGCTCGTCGAGGGCTGGACCGAGATCGAGTTCGGCAGCATGGACTGGGACGACGATGGAAGCGGCCTGAGCGAGCAGTTCGACTCGGCGCTCGCCGAGCTCGGCGGCGACGAGGCCGTGTACGCGTTGACCTGGGCCGGTGAGTCCACCAACGGCACCTTCGTGACCCGCTTCGACACCTACGCGCCCCGTGAGGCCCACGAGGCCGACCCGGTCTGGGAATTCGGCACGAGCACAGACGAGTCCTTCGCCGAGCTGGTGGTGGGCGGTGCTTCATCGGCTGGCTGGCTGGCGGTGCTGCCGCTGCTGGGGCTGGGGCTGGCACGTCGTCGCCGCCCGTAGCGGACTCTCTGTCTGCGAGAAGACACGCAGCTGGTGGCCTGCGCGGCGCCGCTGCCCCTACCTGGCGTTCACCTTCCAGCTGTAGTGGTGGTACCCGGTGGTGTAGCCGCCTGCCTTGAGGAAGGCGGCTTGCTCGGCACCCACGTGCTTGCTGGCGAAGCAGGCGGCGGCCTTGTGCTTGGGGTCGTCCAGGGCGATGCCGCAGTCCTCCTCCTTCACGAAGTCCTCGCCGTACCAGTCGAAGATGTTGTTGAAGGTGACCGACTTGCCGTTCACGTCGATCTTGACGCCATTGGTGCGCATCCAGGCCTTTGATGCAGCGTCCAGCTGACCTGCCAGTCCGCTGCCGGTGAAGATCTTGTTGGCGAGGGGCGGGCAGCCCTGGCTGGCACAGTTGACGGCGGCGTGGATGCGGGAGTCGCCCATGGGACGGAGGATCTTGTGCTCGATCTCGTTGAGCGTGACCGCCTTGCCGCTCACGGTGAACCTCCGGGTGTCCCAGACCTTGCCGCCATCGAGCTTGAGGATGCTGTCCACCGGCCACTCGTCAGCCATCAGGTCGATGGTCAGCGCGTTGTAGGCGTTGATGTAGTGGGCCATCTTGTCGTCTCTGCCCGCGGGCTCGGGCGCCGTCGCCAACCAGCCCAGGTAGCTGTCGAGGGCGCCTGTGGCCTTGACCTGCGCGTAGTCGACCTTGCTCGAAGAGACGTTGGCGTTGAGCACGGCCTGGAGGTCGGCGTGGCTGCCGGCGAGAGCCGTGGAGACGAGGAGGATGAGCATGGGAAGACTCCGTGAGATGGATCAGCGTACGGGTGGGGGGGCCGCATGGATCGAAGACAGCTTGGATCAGGGAGTGCCCTGGATGCTAATGAACGCCTGAGGTCACCCCGGCATTTCCTGGGGACCGACACGGAGGTGCCGCGTGGAGCTTGTGTTGTGGGCTGGCGCTGGCACCCTGTTGTTGGTGGTGGGAGCGTGCTTTGTGGGCCTCTGGGCGGAAGCCAAGTGAGGTTGGCGATTCAAGCCTGGGAGCTGTTGTGCGGCGAGGTCTCCTTCGAGGTCGTCGTCGACCTACGCGAGCCTGACATGTTCGCGCGGGGGCACATGCGCGGCGCAACAAACCTGCCCTACGGCCGGTTCCAGGACGAGGCGCTGGCGTGCCTGCCCGAGGGCCCCGCCGTGCTCGTGGTCGATCCGGGTGGCGCCCGCGCCGCCGAGATGGCCACCTGGCTGAGGCGCCGCGGTCGGTCTGCCGCCTACCTCGAGGGCGGCATGGCCGCGTGGACGGGGCCTCTCGAGCGGGGTTCGGGCGCATGAGTGATCAGCCCGTGCCCATCGGGTTCTCCACGCCGTTCGATGCCGCGCTTGCCGGCGAGGGACCGCCGTCGCTCTTCACCGTCAATGCCCGAGGTGAGCTGCGTCTCGACCCAGATCGCACCCGCGATGGCTGGAACCGTTGCGAGCCCGAGATCCCCGACCATGAGATCTGCCATGTGCTCCTGCGCGACCGTGCCACTGGCTGGGTGCAGTACGTCTTGGTGACGGGTCGGGCCCTGGTCGTGGACCACCCACGCGCCGATGTACGGTTCTTCGACGATCAGGCCAGCGCGTTGGTCGCCCTCGCCGCACTGGGGCCTCTGCCCCTGGACCGTGCCTGACTCACTCGTCGAGCAGCTCTTCTGGCTGGATGCTGGCCGGTTCGTAGAAGTAGCGGGCGCGATGAGGCTCGATCCAGCCCAGCTGTGCCGCCGTGTAGTGGCCGATGCGTACCTCGTCCAAGCTGCGGATCTCCACGTCATGGTGGGGGCCGAGGGGCTTGTCGACGGCCATGAGCTCGGCGTACCGCTGGGGGTAGAGCGGCTCGGCGAAGGGCTGGACGAAGCCCTCGGGGTACACCGAGCGTTGGGAGTTGAAGTCGTAGTTGTCGACGGCGCCCAGTGTGTGGGCCAGCTCGTGTGCCACGGTCACGATGGCGTAGGCCGGGTTGGGGTCCTCTACGTCGATGTGGGCGATGGCCAGTCGGCGGCGCTCCGAGCCCCTGGAGTGTGCGGCCAGGTCGTCGTCGGATGACGCATACACCACGATGATCACGGTGCCGTACTCGTCGAGCTCGACCCCGTGGGCCTCGGCCAGATCCTCGTAGTACCAGGCGTACTGGAGCGACTGCCAGGCCATCTTCAGGTGGCCGTCTTCGGGAGAGGCCAGCTCCGGGGGGGTCACGCGCGCCGGCCAGGGGCCCAGAACATCGACGTCGAGGTAGGACTCGCTGAGGTTGGTGTAGCGCTGTCGCTCGTTTGTGAAGAAGGGTGCGATGTCGTGCAGGGTCTCCGGCGCGAACTCGTCCCGCAGCGGCGGCAGGGCGTTGAGGCGTCGGACGAACTCGGCTCCGACCACCTCGGGCGCGGCGAGCTGGAGCAGCGCCACCTTCACCACTCCGTTGGGATCGGTGCGGACCTGGTCGGTGCGCATCTGGCGGTCCACCACGTACAGCACCACCGCGAACAGAAACAACATGAAGAGCTGGCGTACCCGGCGCACCCGGAGCGTGGCCAGGCGCTGGCGGTTGTGCTGGGGGCAGAGCGGCTCGTTGTCGGCGTCGGTGTGACACACCGCGCAGATGGGGGTGTCGCAGCTACGGCAGCGGCTCGGCGCGATCTCGTTGGGGTGGGATTCGCAGAAGGAGTTCGCCGGACCGCGTCCCGGTGACTCCAACAGCAGCACCGCCGCGCCTCCGGTGCGCAGGCGGGTGCAGGTGCGGAGCGCCTGGTCGAGGTCCGTGGTGACCCGCACCACTGCGGGCATGGCGTCCGGCGTCAAGGGTGTGCCGTCCGGGCGGGCGAGAGGCGCCGTGGGGTGAGGCTTCAGCGGGAGGCGCACCACGACCACGCGCCAGCGTGTCTGGCCTGCCACGGCTGCGCCCTCGGTCTCGACGAAGACGGAGTCGGTGGGAGGTTCGGTCGGTGGCACGCGCTCCATGATAGGGGCGCCCGGCCCATGCCTTCGGTTTTACTCGCGATCATCTCGGCGCTCTCCCTGGTTGCCCTGGGCGACCTTCGGAGTCAGGCTTGGCCGGCAATCGCGGTGCTGCTGGTCTGGGGCGTGGCCGTCGTCGCCCTGCCACGGCCCCGGTGGGGGCTGACGGCCCTGTTGCTCGTGGCTGTGGTCTTGCGCGTCATCGTGTTGGCGAGCCCACCCACCTTGAGCGACGATCTGTTTCGCTACCTCTGGGAGGGGCAGGTTGTG
>JAERSX010000903.1 GCA_016845285.1 Deltaproteobacteria bacterium
CCGTCGCCGTCGATGTCGGCGTACCAGATCGAGTCGAGGCCTTCGTCGACGACGTTGTCGCAGTTGTTGTCGAGGCCGTCGCAGATCTCGAGGGCATCGGGGTAGACGGTGTCGTTGTCGTCGTTGCAGTCGACGTTCGACTTGAACCCATCTCCGTCGCTGTCTTTGCGACATGCCGAGGCCAGAACGAGGACCGAGGACAACACAAGCAGGGTGGCCGAATGGCGCATCGAGGCTCCGGGTGGCGGGCCGACCGCCCACCAGCCGGGTCCGCGCCTTCCTCAAGCGTACTGACCCGAGCGATGTGGCGCAACGCGGGCGCGCTGGTGAGTCTGCATCACCGGCTCTCCCTGTACCCCAGGCCCACCTGGGCATGGGCAAGGTAGATGCCCGCTAGCCGGCCACCTGGACCGGCTCCGTGGCCGCCTCGTGCTCCACGTGGATGGTGCCGAAGACGAGATCACCGATGGGAAACGTGATGTTGAAGTTGTGCGAGGACATCAGCCGCTGATCGTGGTGTGCCGTGTGGTGGCGCCGCAGGGAGGCCATCCCGGGCAGGCGCCCGACCGCGGTCTGGGGTGGCAGGTGGTAGGCCAGATGCAGAAGCTCGTAGGTGAGGAAGTACGCCATCACGGTGATGATGTAGAGCCACCCCACGTTGGGCGTCAGCAGCAGGAAGAACGCTGCGCCAATGGGCGCGACGAAGAAGACGATGAAGAAGGCCGCGGTGACGCCCGGGAAGAGAACCATGTGGAAGTCGCGCCGGGACTCCGCTTCCATGGCTTCGTGGGTGTAGAAGAAGTGGTGTTGCCGGGTGTGGCGGCGGTAGAGCTCGGCCACTGGCCCCATGGGACGATGCATGGGGTGCCGGTGGACCCAGTACTCCACCATGTTGGCGATGAGGAAGGTGATCGGCACCGTGAGCAGCTCGAGAAACACGGGCTCGTGGATGCGCCACAGGCCGATGCTCATGGTGGTGAGGCAGATCGCAAGAGGGATCGCGAGATGGCGAGCACCCGAGTACCAGGAGTGGATGTGGTCGGCTCGGTAGGCCTCTCGAAACGCAGCGACACGCGGGGGGATGGTCATGGTGCCTCCAGTCGAGGTGCAGCCAGGGAGATGGGGGTGAGCACCGACTCGGGGTCGTGCTCGCCGGAGAAGAAGGCGAGGGCCGGTGCCAGCCCGAGGGCGACGTGGGTGCGCACGGCCGCCGCGGCGGCGACCTCGTCGCGGGCCTGGACGGCGGCCACCATGTCGATGAAGCCGGCGTCGTGGCGCAGCTCGGGCTCCTGGAACCTGGCCACCGTGTCCGCGGCCAGGGCGTAGGCCTGGAGCAGGCTGTTGAAGGCCAGCAAGATGGCGAGGTTGCCAGAGCCCGCGATGAGCTCCGCCCACAGCGCCTGACTGGCGCGCTGACGGTCGCCCAGCTCCTGGGTCCGGAGCAGGGCGGCGAGGGCCGCATCGAGACGAGCGTCGACCTCGGGTGTGGCCCGCCGGGCACACAGCGCCACCGCCGACGGTGCGAGCAGTGCGCGGAGCTCCACCACGCTGCACACGACCCGCGGGTTGGGCACGCCCAGGCGATCGACGAAGAGGCCCGTGAGTAGATCCAAGCCAGCGTGGCGGCGGTAGTCGAGCACGCGAATGCCGCCACCGTGCTTCACACGAACCAGTCCCGCCTGCTGCATGCGCTTCAGGGCCTCACGGACGGCGCTCCGACTCACGCCGAGCTGCGCGCAGAGGTCGCGCTCCGCAGGCAACCTGTCGCCCGGTGACAAGGCACCAGACACCACGCGATCTCTGAGCTGTTCGAAGACCTCGACACTGAGCAACTTTCGACCGACAGACTCGAGCATGGAGACACCCTGTGCGAGCACTATTCGCAGATAAGAGGTCTGACCACTTCAACGTACCTGGGTTCCACAAGAACCGCCACTCCCATTTCCCTCGCGCAGCTCACGAGAGGTCGCGGGCTCGTCCTCCGCCGCGCACAGCGGCTCGACGTGCCTCAGCTGCCCTTTCGGACCTCGTGGTAGTCGGTGTCCGTGTTGACCGCCCAGACGTCATGCTGGGCGTTGTCGCAGAGGTTCTCCACCGTCAGCAGGGCCGTGAGAATGGAGTGGTCGCTGTTGTTGTACTTGAAGAGACCGTAGCGACCCATGGGCGAGACATTGCTGAAGGACCGGACGTATCTCTCGATGACGCGCAGCTTGTCTGCGTAGCCGTCCAGGTAGACGGGGTAGGCACGCGGCACCCGAAATGCGGTCCCGGCGGTCACCCGAGCACCCTTCAGGAGACCGGTCCGGGCGACCTCCTCGGTGGCGAAGGCGACGAGCTCTTCGGTCGACATCTGCCAGAGCTCATCCTCCGACGAACAGAAGTACTCGAGGCCCAGGGCCGAGGTGCCCGGCACCGGCACCATGTAGGGCGACCAGTTGCCGAAGTTCTGGATGCGTCCCACCTTCAAGGACGGGTCGTGCACATAGATCCAGGTGTCGTCGAAGAGGTCTGCCCGATCGATGATGAGGTCGACGGTGAGCAGGTGCCGGTAGGTGAGCGAGCGGGCAGCCGCGAGGACCTCGTCCGGGGCGGCCGGTGAGAGGATCTGGACGAGCACCGTGAGCGGAATGCTGCTGAGGGCCGCATCGCAGGGGAACACCGACTCGGCACCCTCCCCGTCGCGAACCCGCACGCCGGTCACCTGGCCGTCCTCGTGGATGAGCCCGATCACCTCGTGTTCCACGCGCAGATCAGCCCCAGCTTCCACGGCGTGTTCCGCCATGGCATCGAACATCTGACCCGGACCAAACCGGGGGTAGTGGAACTGCTCGATGAGGCTGGTCACGACATCACCCGAGGCCGGACGCCCCAGCGATCGCCGCACGGCATCGAGGGCTGCCGTCGACAGCTCCAGGTTCTTGATGCGCTGCGCCGCCCAATCCGCGCCGATGCGATGGGTGGGCACCCCCCAGACCTTCTCGGTGTAGCTCCGGAAGAACATGTCGAAGAGGCGGCTCCCGAAGCGGTTGCTCACCCACTGCTCGAAGGTGCGCTCCTCCCCCCGCGGTCGTAGCCGTGCCCGGGCGTAGGACAGGACGCAGCGCGTCGACTCCCGCACGCCGAGGTTGCGCAGCACGTTGCCGGCGCTGAGCGGGTAGTCGAAGAGCTTGCCCTGGTACAGGATCCGCGACATGCGCGGGCGCACGAGGAACTCCTCGCCCAGGACCTCCTCCCACAGGGCCTGCACCTCGTCGAACTTGGTGAAGAAGCGATGGCCGCCCAGATCGAAGCGGTAGCCCTGGAACTCGACGGTGCGGCAGATGCCGCCCACTTGCGAGCTGCGCTCCAACACCACGGGACAGAGCCCACGACGCGCCAGGGCCAGACCGGCGGCGAGGCCGGCAGGTCCAGCGCCCAAGACGACGGGATGGCGAGGAGGGTCGGACATGAAGAAGCTTGTGGCCACCTTACTCCCCGCGCTCCGCTGACACCTCGGCGAGATCCGATGGACCACCTGAGTCGTACCCTTCACGCCCGACCCGACGAACACCTGCGCCCTGGATATGCCACGGGCCACCGAGGACATCATGGTCACCCCTTTGCTCCTGATC
>JAERSX010000904.1 GCA_016845285.1 Deltaproteobacteria bacterium
AGCAGGGCCCAGCCCGACTTCGGGCTGGCAGCGACCACCTGGTCGAGCTCGTTGAGTGCCTTGCCTGGTTCGAGGCGTGCCACGTCTCGCAGACGGAGCAAGCGCACGGCGCCGTCTCGGTCCAGTGCCCCGGTCATCAGCTCACCGGCGAGGCCGTGCTCCACCCAGAGCTCCGGCATGTTCGGTGCGATCCGTGCGGCCTCTTCGTACTGAGTGCGCGCGCTGGCGTAGCGGCCTTGATCGAATTCTGCGCGCGCGTAGGCATAGCGGAGGCCGAGGTCATCCGGGTGACGGGCCACGCCCTGGGACAGCACCTCGTGGCTCTGCTCAGCGTCCAGCACGGCCAGGCTGAGCCAGATCTTCGGCTCGTGCGGCACGGTGGCCAGGGCACGCTCCGCCACGCCGCGAGCCTGTCCGTAGGCCCTCTTGTCACCGTAGACACCGATCAGGCCGTTCCAGGCCTCCAGGAGCTGGGGATCGAGGTCGAGGGCCCGCTCGTAGGCCGAGATGGACTCGTCGAGTTGACCCTGCACGCGCCGCACTGCCGCGATTCCCATCCAGCTGCGGGCGTGACCCGAATCTATCTGGAGGGCCTGTTCGTAGGCGGCCAGTGCGGCGGTGATCTCTGGGTGGGACCGCCCCAGGAGGTACCAGGCATCGGCGGATTCAGGCTCCTGCTTCACCAGTGCCTGGGCAGCCCGAAGGGCCTCGTCGCCCCGTCCGGTGCTGAGCAGGATGTCGTGGAGAACCTCGCGTGCGGCGATGTCGGTTGGGTTCTGCTGGAGGTGGTACTTGAGCAGCCCGGTGGCACCTGCGAGATCGCCTGTGCGCAGGAGGTCCTCGGCACGTCGGGAGGCGGGCAGCTCCTCCGCCATGGCGGCAGGCGAGCCGGCCCCTGACAGGAGGAACAGGAGGGCGAGGAGCTGAGCGGCCCGCATGCGTGCTCCATCGGAGAGGAAGTCGGGGGCCCCGAACCGTCGGGGTGACGGAAATGGAAACCCGCGGCTGGGTGATAATGTGTCGCGGGCTCTGGAGAGCGCTGATGAGAACGATCCTCGGAGCGTCACTGCTGTTGGCGCTGATGTGCGGCACAGCCGAAGCCAAGAAGGCAGAAGTGGCGGTGGTGGGCCTCCACATCTCTGGCGTGGATGCCGACTCGGCCGTGTCTGCTGCTGAGCAGATGGTGGAGGCGCTCGACCGCACTGGTCGGATCGAGGTCGTGGCTCCTGGCGAGGTGCGCGCGCGCCTCTCGGGCCGAGAGGAACTGGTGATCGAGGGCACCTTCCTGGGCCCTGGTCGCAGCATGCTCGAGGAAGGACGTGTGCTCTACGAGCGGGCGGACTTCGAGAGTGCGATCTCCGTCCTCAACGACGCGGTCGCCGCTCTGCGCGACGGCCTCCCTGGGGCGACCGACAGCAAGGATCTCATCGACGCCCTCCTCCTGCTGGGGCTGGCCAACGCCGGCGTCGGCGAGTTTGACTCCGCTCGGGCGGCCTACAAGCAGGTCATCGTCCTCGATCCGAGCCGCCGCATCGATCCCGTGAACTACGCCCCCAAGATCGTCGCGCTGTTCGACGAGGTGCGCGAGCAGGTGCTGGCTCTCCCCACCGGAAGCATCGAGGTGAGCGGCCCACCAGGTGAGCTGAAGGTGTTCGTGGATGGACGCCGAGTGGACGAGGCCACGGGCCGGATCAAGGATCTGCCAGCCGGTACGCACTACTTGCTGGTGGTCGGTGAGCAGGGTCGACGCGAGTTCGCGAGCATCGAGCTCGCACCCGGAGAAGCCAAGAGCTACCTCGCCACCTTGGCAGGCACGAGCATCGGCCAGCCTGGCGGCGACGCTGGGCAGCGCTCCCAGCAGGCCTCGCTCCTCTACAGCGCCGTCGGTGACTTCGTGGACACCCCCTTGGTGCTCATGGGCGGCGAGGTCGGCGACGGCAAGGTGTCGCTCCAGCTCTACGAGCCGCGCACCGAGACCTTCTCTCGGGCCGTCACCGCCGATGCGGGCGGAGATCCGCTCGGCGCGATGCTCGACCTCAGCCCCACCCTGGCCAACTACGTGACCGACGATGGGCTGCTTCGCACCGACCGGGTGTCGCCGCAGGTGAGCTCTCTGGACATCAGCACCAACATGTTGCTGGCCAGCATCCTCCTCGATCCAGAGCCCATCGTGCAGATCGAGACCGTCGCGGCCGGTCCTCCCTGGTACCTCTGGGCCGGTGTGGCTGCGCTGGCGGCAGGGGGGGCCGCTGCTGCGGTGGTCGTCTTCGGGCCCGACACCACGGGTCCCAGCGAACCCGTCGACCCCGACCAGGGAACCGTGGTCATCGGCCCCATGCCCTAGCACCTGACATGGCTGGGCGAGCGGCGCCCTGCACAGTGGGCCCGCGCAAGCTGAGGGCGACCCTCAGAAGTTGATGAGCTTCGTCTCGCCCGAGGTGATCTTGACCGTCTGGGTCTCGTCGAGCCCGGTCTGCGGGTTGGTGACCCGGATGGTGTGAGAGCCCGGGGACAGCTGGTGGCCGAAGAGCGGAGTGGTGTCGATCTTCGTTCCGTCGATCCAGACCTCCGCCCAGCCGGTCTTCACGTTCACTGAGACCTTGCCGGGTGTCGCTGCCTTCTCTTTGAGCGTGCGCTTGTAGGTCTGGCTGTCACCGTCTTCGGGGTAGGTGATGTCGAAGGCAGCCGAGCTGTAGCCGTTGAGCTTGAACTCGATGGAGAGCTGCTGGCCAGCTGTGCCGCGCCGGAAGGTGGTGGGCGTGCGACCGATCATCGAGCCCTCCACGTAGACCTGTGCGCCCGGCGGGGTGGACGTGAAGCGGGCCGTGCCCACATCCGAGTCCTGCTCGGTGGTCTCCTTGGGCGGCTCGGTCTCACGCGGCGTGTCCGTCACCCGAGGTTCGTTGGTCGACGGGATGACCTCGACGTCGGCCTCGATGGCCACGAGCTGCACGCGCTGGCGAATCCGCTCGCCGGCCACCAACTCCATGGTCTCCTCGTAGACCTCGAAGCCCTCGGCCTCCACCCGGAAGACGGAGCTCGCGTTGGGCTCGAGCTCGGTGAGCAGCAGCGTGTCGCCCTCGCCCACCTTCACACCGTCCACGGTGAACACCGCAGCCGTGCCTGTTGGCTCCACCTTGACCTGCAGGGTGGCGTGGGTGGGCGCCACCTGGGTCTCGACGATCTCCTTGACCGGGTCCTTGGTGAGCTGCCACGTGACCACACCGATGGCACCCACGAGGAGCAATGCCATGGCCAGGATGATGATGAGCACCGGGGCCTTGTTGCCCTGCACCAGGGTCTGGGTCCCGACGCTCCGTCCGGCCTGCCAGTCCTCGTCGAGATCGATCTCCGGCTCGGACTCGTACATCGCCTGGGCGATCTTCGAGTTCTCGTCGAGGGAGTCGAGCTCGGTGGCGATCTCGTCGCTGAAGAGCTCGGCCATGAAGTGCTTGAGCGACTCGCGCGTGATGTCGGGTGTGCTCGGGTACATGTACTCGAACAGAGCCTGTTGCAGTGCGCGTGCGTCCTCGTAGCGATCGGCCGGGTCCTGGGAGAGCGCCTTCATGACGATCTCGTCGAGGCGCGCCGGCACCATGGGGTTGACCTGGCTGGGCGTGGGAATGTCCACGGCCTTGACCTTCTCCAGGGTCTTGATCTCGGAGTCGGTCTTGAAGAGGCGCCGGCCAGTCAGCATCTCGTGCATGATGATGCCGGACGCGAAGATGTCCGACTTGGGGCTGACGTCGCCGCCGCTGGCCTGCTCCGGGCTCATGTACTCGAACTTGCCCTTCAGCACACCGTCCTTGGTGTTGTAGAGGCTGATCTGAGCCTTGGCGATCCCGAAGTCGGCCACCTTCACTTCGCCGGTGTACGAGATGAGGATGTTCGACGGGCTGATGTCGCGGTGGATGATGCCGAGGTCTTCGCCCTTGAGGTTGGTCTTCTTGTGGGCGAAGTCGAGGCCCTTGGCCATCTCGTGGGCGATGTAGACCGCGAACTCTGGCGGAAGGAGCTTGCGGCGCTCAGCCAGCTTGCGGAGGATGCCCTTGACATCCTTGCCTTCGACGCACTCCATGGCGATGAAGTAGTTCTCACCGAGCTGACCGAAGTCGTAGATCTGCACGATGTTGGGGTGCTGGAGCTCGACGGAGATCTTGGCTTCGTCGATGAACATGTCGACGAATTCTTCGTTGGTGCTGAGGTTCTCCAAGATGCGCTTGATGACCAGGAGCTTCTCGAAGCCGCCCGTGGAGAAGCTCTTGGCCTTGAACACCTCGGCCATGCCGCCCACCGCGATCTTGTCGACAAGGTAGTATCGACCGAAGGATTCGGGCTCGAAGGTGGCCATCGGCGAGCTCTCCCTGGCTCCTGCCCCGTGGTGTGCGGGGCTCCGCGATCCAGGACTTGACACGGAACAATAGGGGGGTGCTGACCTCAGGTCAACGCATCGGGTTCAATCGGCGGAAGCGCCGCCGGCGTCGAAGTAGGCTTCGATCTCTTCACAGGTCCACTCTTCATCGAGGCCAGGCCGGACGATGGAGCAGTATTCGCGCTGGTTCTTGCCGACGTTCTTGCCCGAGTAGTCCTCGAAGCACTGCTTGAGGTCTTCCTTTTCCCACTCCTCGCCGCATTCCTCGGCGAGGTCGGACATGTCGGCACAGATCTGTTGGCACTCGTTTCGGCAGCCCATGAGGAGCAGGGCGACGAGCAGGACGCGTGGCATCGATGGATCTCCCGGTCGCGGGCCCGCCTTCACACGGTGCCAGCCTGGCTGGCGCGAGATGAGGCACGGTGCAAGAAGTAGCGCGTCAGGGGTCTCCCCGGCACGCCGAATACCCGGATCCTTTCACGCACTTTGCCAGCGGTCAAGGTGGCTCGGGCCCTCGGAGAGAGGCACACGGAGGGGCCGAGCGCCGTGCTACCTTGGGGAAGTGCAGCCCCTCGGCGACGGCGTGCTCCAGGTCGAGCCCACGGACCACTGCAACCTGGCTTGCCGCATGTGTGCCCCTCACTTCGAGGGATGGGACACCGTGCACGGCATCCCCAAGGGCAGCCTCGATCCAGACCTCTACGAGCGGGTCCTCGACGGCATCGTCCGGGACGGTCTGCGCTTCGACCACGTCATCTTCCAGTGGCTGGGCGATCCGTCGCTGCACCCGGAGCTGGGACGCCTCGTGGCCAGCACCGCCACCCGTCTGGGTGATCGGGTCGGCTACCTGCGTGTGGACACCAACGCCATCGTGCTGACCCCGCCGCGCCTGGACGCGCTGCTGGCCGCCCAGGTCCGCTCCTCGGGCCCGCCGCTCCTCGTGGTGGTCACCATCGACGCCCACACCCCCGAGGTCTATGCCCACGTGAAGGGGAGGGACGCGCTGGAGCGGGTGCGGCGCCACGTGCGCCACCTCGTGCGCAGGCGCCGGGCCCTGGGGCCGGACTGTCGGGTCAACCTCCAGGTGCAGTTCGTGGTGCAGCCTGGAAATGGCCACGAGGTGCGTCCGTTCCTCGACTACTGGGTGGATCTGCTGTCTTGTCAGGGTGGAGAGGCCTGGCACGACGAGGTCCTCTTCAAGCGCTTGAGCGTGGGCGGTGGTGCCACGGGTCAGGCTGAAGCCGACGCGCTGTACGAGCAGTCCCTTGCCAGAGCGGGTGTGGTTGCTGGCGAGCAGCGCGGGGTCCACGTCTGTACGTGGGAGCAGAGGCCCTGGCAGGAAGATGATGGGCACCAGGGCTCCCGCACCGCCTGTCCCGGCCTCTGGCTCACCCCCGTCATCCGCCACGACGGCACCCTGCTCATGTGCTGCGCCGATCTCGGCAGTGAGCTGCAGCTGGGCTCCCTACGCGAGCACGGCTTCCGGGAACTGTGGGAGGGCGAACGGGCCACGCGGCTGCGGCTCGATCATCTGAAGGGGCGCTTCGAGGGGGTCTGTGCGGGCTGTGGTGGCATCAACTGGTACACCACGACCCCCGAGATGGCGGCGTCTGCCGAGGCCAGGGGAGTGGAGCTCGGCCTCTCGGGGTGACGCTCCCTCGGTGGCGCCGGCTCGTCGAGCTCACGGGCCCACGGGGCCACAGGACTGTCAGGGATGGTTGCCCGGGTGGGCGGTTCCCCGCAGGATCGCTTCGATGCCGAGCAGGGCACAGCCGATGTGCTGCACGGAGTCCATGCGGACATCGAGCTTGTAGGGCGAGTCTCGGAAGCCACCCATGAGCGTGGCCGGCGTGCCCAGGAAGTGGGCGTCTGTGGGCCGGTAGACGCTGTCGAGGAAGTGCTGCCCGAAGGCGGCGGAGCGGTCGATGTACACGGGGTCGCCCAGGGTGTGGGCGGCGGCCACGACCGCCTCGGCCAGCCCGCCTGCGGCACCGCTGGAAGCCCGCAAGGAGCTCGTGCTCGACGGGGTCCGCGGCTTCTGCTCGGCGAGGTAGCCGCGACAGGCCCCTTCGCCGTGGGGGGTGCCCAGGGTCTCGGCGGCCACCTGGCTGGCGATGCAGGTCCAGTGCTCGTCGAGGACCACCAGACGGGCGGCCCCGCCGGGCGCATACCCGCCGTCCATGTAGGTGGCGGCACGCTCGAGCGCCGGACGGAGTGCCTCGTGGCCCTCCCGCACCAGGATCGCCAGCGCGAGCACCGTCTGACCCTGCCCGTAGGGGTTGAGCTGCTGCGCGGGGAAGGTGCCGGACTCTTGGTCCATCTCGCCGCGGACGGCTCCGTCTTCGTCCACGCTGCTGGCGAGGAAGGCTCCCCAGCTAGCGGCGAGGGGGTGGTCGAGGATGGCAGCCCCCATGACCGCAAGCGAGGTGGTGCCCACCCACACCTTGCCGTCCTTGCGCTTCTTGTCGGAGACGTAGGCCCGGCCGTCGCCCATGTCGGTGGTGCGTTGCTCCATGTAGGCCAGGCCCTTGGCGGCCCCCTCGTGGAACCGAGGCGCGTCCGTGCGCAGGGCGAGGCGGGCCAGGTACCAGGTCACACCGGCGTGGCGGGGCAGGTTGTAGCCACCGCCCTGGCGGCCCGATGGCCCCTTCATCACGTAGGCGTAGCGACCCTCCTCCGACATGTTGTGCAGGATCATGTCGCCCCCTCCGACGGCTGCATCCAAGGCGGCGTCGGCGTCGAGAGTGGGGGCGGAGGACCAGCTCATGTGCAGCGGGGTGGCCCCGTCCACGTCCACGATGACGCTGTCGAAGGAGGTGGGGTGTTGGCCGCGGCCGAGCACCGGCAGGGGCACCCACCACTCGGGTGCCACCGACTGGTTGCGTGTCTCGCCCGGTCGCCAGGCGACGCTGGGGGAGCGGTTGCTGTCGGGGCCGAGACCGCCCAGCTCACCGACACGGCCACCGAGGGTCGACCACCGGGTCCGGGCCACGTCGACCACCAGGGCCCGTCGCTCGCCGGATGCTGGAGCGAGGAGCGGGAGGGCCTCGCTCAACGCGGCGCCCAGGTTGTCGCCTTCGCCTCGGACGGTCTCGCCGGCGCGGCCGTTTCGCCAGGGGGTCAGCAGCACCACGGCCGGACCGTCTCCGCTCGGGAGCGCCTGACGCTCGCCGTTCCAGGTGGCGAAGGCAGCCTCGGCGGCCTCGAGCAGCGCGGGCTGCTCGGCCCAGCGCTCTGCTGGTCGATCTGCCCAGGCTCGGGTGCCTACCGGCAAGGCCAGGGCGGCCAGCAGCACCACTGGGAACCGTGTGGGCCACCTGGTCTCGGGTGGCGTGCTCGCGCTGCGTTGCCAGAGCGGGATGCCCGTCACCCATGGGGCCATGGCGAAGATCACCAGCAGGGAGGTCTGGCCATGGGCGGTGGCCTCGGCGCCGAAGCGGGTGGCCACGTGCACCGCGGCCTGCACGTACAACCCGAGCAGCACTGCGGCGCCGATCAAGCTGAGGTTGGCGGTCCAGCGGGCCAGTCGGGGGATCCCCCATCCCAGCAGCACGCCCACGGCACCGACGAGCTGCACCACACACATGAGCCCAGCCAGGCCTGCAGCTAGCTTCCAGCGAGGACCGAGCCAGGCGGCCAGCCCTCCATAGATGCAGGCCTGAAGCAGGCCGGCCATGGCGATTTTGCGGCTCAGAACCGGAAGACCGTCCCGGCCGAGAGCTGGGGCACGCCGCCCGAGGACGTCATGTCGCGGGCCACCGTCTCGAACTCACTGCCCGACCAGTAGCCAGCCGAGCCGTTGATGTTGAGGCCGGCGTTGTCGGCCACCATGAGGTCGAGCCCGAGGCGGGCCCTGAAGCCCACGGCCATGCCGCCGGCTTCTTGCACGTAGCCGGGGATGAAGACGAGGTCGGCACCGACGTAGGGTCGGACCATGTCCGAGCCCAGGCGGTACTGGGCACCCAGGTTGAAGGGAAGGATGGTGTCCCACTGGGTGGTGGGGTCGCCAGCCTCGAGCAGCGCGGGCGGGATCTCGCGACGGGAGGCGTAGGCTTCGATGCCGCCGGCCAGGGCGATGTTGTCGGCCACCTCGATGGAGACCTCGGCGCCGTAGGTGACGAAGTTGAGGGTCTGGAAGCGGCTCAGGCCCACACGGCCGGCGACCGACGTGGTGCTGTCGTCGCTGCTCGAGCTGGAGCGGCTGCTTCGGCTCGAGCTGCCGTCGAGATCGTCGTAGCGGGAGCGGCTGTTGCTGCGTCCACGTGTGGTCGCTGGCTCGTCGTCGTAGCGGGAGCGGCTGCTGGTGCGATCGTCGCTGTCCCAGTCGTCGTCGTCGTCGTCTTCGTAGCGGTCGTAGCTCGAGGTGCGGGAGCGGCTGCTGCTGCGGTCGTCGTAGCTCGAGCTGCTGCGGGAGTAGCTGTCGTCGTCGTCTTCGTCGTAGCCATCGAAGTCGTCGACCACCGCAGGCTCGTCCTGGCGGTCGTCGCCGATGACGATCTCGCTGGCGGCGGACCCGAAGGAGAAGTCCTCGACCGTCATCTCGTCTTCTTTGACGGGCGCGAACATGACCTCTTCTTCGGGCTCGGGCTCGGGCTCCCTGTAGCGCTCGGGCTCGGGCTCGGGCTCCCGGTAGCGCTCGGGCTCCCGCATGGGCTCGCCGTCGTCGAGGTCGAAGTCCATGTTGCTGAAGTCGTCGTCTCCGAAGTCGTCGTTGTTGCTGGGGAAGTCGATCTCGATGTCCTCTTCTTCGTCGAAGATGTCGGCGTCGGCCACCACCATGCCGCCGAGGTCTGCGTCGGCCGCCTCCTTCTGCTGAGAGACGCCAGTGACGAGCTCCTTGACGATGCCGCCCATGGAGTCGGCGACGACCATGGGGATGTTGGGCACGGTCTTCTCGATGGAGCGGACCACCATGCCGTCCTCGACGAGGACCAGGTAGAGATCGAACTTGTTGCCCACCAGCGAGACGGCGCCTGTGACGATGACGGTGGCGTCGTTGGCCTGGGCGATCTGGCCGAGGCAGCTACCCGAGGAGAGGCACCGGCTGTTGAGCGTGGGAGGCATGGTCTCGATCTGGTCGACGAAGCCGTACTGGCCCATGAAGTCGAGCTCGCTCGAGAGCAGCGAGGTCATGTTGAGGACGATCAGAGGATCGACGCCCTTGGCGATGAGCGGCGCAACGATGGCGTCGGCGGCCTGAGCGGGGGCCGAAGCCATCAGCCCGAGGGCGACCACGGGGGCGGCGAGCAGGAGGCGCGAGGCGGGAGATCGGGACATGGTGACCTCGAGGCGAGATTCTCGGGAGATCTGTCGGGATCGACAGGCCGACGGGACGGGGTCGGCGAAGAGGCACGTGCGGCGGGTCGACTGAGCGCAGGTGGGCTGGTGAGCCAGAGAGTGTTGCGCGCCCGCAGCGCGCGGGCGCGAGACGGGGTGCGATGCGGACGGTGCCGCCGGGGAGTTTAGCCGATGCCAGCGGTGCCCACCAGCGATTCCCGTGGCGCCGTGCCGGGTTAGCCGAGCCCGGAAGCCACCCGGTCCTGGGAGTGAGGGGTGACCGCGACCCACAGCGCTCCTCGAACGGCACGACATCGTCTGTTCCTCGGTGCAGGTCTGGGGGCGGTGGGTGTGGGCGTGGTGGACGGCCTCAGCGTGCTGGCTGCGAGCAGCCTGCCCACCTCGGCAGGCCGGGGTCTGGTCCTCGTCGCCACAGACGCAGCGGCTCTGGCGATGGTGGGCCTGGTGGCGGCTCTGCCCCTGGCCCTGTTCGGACGGCGTCTCCGGCGCGTTCCCGCCCTCGATGCCTGGGCTGGGCTCTGGCTCGGCGTCGTGGTGACGGTGCTCGCCGGTCATGGTCTGGACTGGTTCACGGCTCCTCCCCCCTTCACCGAGTCTCCGCCAGGGCACGGAAGCCCCGTGATCTTCGGAGTCGAGGTGGTTGCCGCCGCAGGGCTCTGGTGGCTGGTGGCCCGTGTCACCGGGGCTCCTCTGCGACGCCTCATGGCGCTGGGTCTGTGCCTGGCCGGACTGGTGCAGGTGGGGCTCCATGTTCGCCACCTGCCCGCTTCGGGGGTGGCTGCTGCGAGCGCACCGAACGTGCTGCTCGTGTCCCTCGACACCACGCGCGCCGATGGGTTCGGTGTACATGGTGCGAGCGGCGACCCCACCCCGGTGTTCGACCGCCTCGCCCGGGAGGGCCTGTGGGCTCGTGAGGCCATGGCCCCCATTCCGGTGACGGGTCCTTCCCACGCGACCCTGCTGTCCGGGCGCGGGCCGTGGTCGCATGGCAACCTGCTGAACGGTCTGCCCCTGCCGGCCGAGCTGCCGCTGCTGCCGGAGCGCCTCCGCGCCGAGGGCTACCGCACGGGCGGCTTCGTCAGTGCCTACGTGCTCGAGGGCGACCTGGGCTTCTCTCGTGGCTTCGAGGTCTATGACGACGACTTCGACTGGCTGCAGGGCTGGTCGGACACGGTGCCTGGGGGACTGCTCGCCGGTCTCGCCCGCCTCCGAGATCCCCATCTCGTCCTGGAACGGCGCGGCGGCCGAACGACCGACCATGCCCTGGCCTGGCTCGAGGGCCTGCCCGCCCAGAGCCCCTGGTTTGCCTGGGTCCATCTCTTCGATGCACACGGGCCCTACGAACCACCACCGCCCTGGGACACGGCCTTCTACGACGGCGACCCCCGTGATCCAGGCCACACCTCCATGGCGGAGGTGGATGGCGTGGCGGCCTACCTGGCGCCTTCACTCGAGGGCATCACCGATGCCGACTGGGTGCGCAGCCAGTACCAGGGCGAGGTGGCCTACGCCGACCAGCAGCTCGGGCGGCTCGTGAGCTGGCTCGAGGAGACCGGCCAGGCTGCCGACACCCTGGTGGTGGTCGTGGGCGACCACGGCGAGAGCCTCGGTGAGCACGGGGTTTGGTTCAATCACGGCGACGACCTCTTCGAGCCTGCCAGCCACGTGCCGTTGGTGCTCTGGCGTCCCGGGGCCATCGCAGCCGCGACGGTGGACTCTCCGGTGGAGGTGGGCGATCTGAGTCGCACCATGCTCACCCACCTCGGCTTCGATCCCCTACCAGGCGACGGAGGACAGGACCTCGTCGCCGTGGGGGAGGGCGTCACCCCGCGGCCCTTCGCGCGTGCCATCGCCTTCGACCGCGCGGCCAACCTCGCCGGCCGGAGGGCTGGCCTCATCACGCGTCCCACCTGGCGCATGGTCGCGCTCCGTGGGCCTGGAACCCGGTACGTGCTGTCCGACGCCGAAGAGGGGGGCGGCGCATCCTTCTATGACCTGCGGGTAGACCCCACGGAGACCACCGAGCAGCCTCTGGACCGTGACCTCGGGCTCCTCCTGCGAGACCAGGCGCGGAGCCTGCTGTCCGAGATGAGCGCCGACGACATGGCTCGGAGCGCCACCGAGCTCGACCCGGAGACGCGCAAGCGCCTCGAGCAGCTGGGCTACCTCGATGGTTGATCGAGGCCAGGCCCCCGTCCTCTTCCGTGAGTTGAGCCCGTGATCTTCGGGGAGTCCGCGCTCAAGGATGCCTACCGAAAGGTGGTCTGGGGTCCGGGTCGGGGGCTCCTCGAGGCGAGTCCGCCCGCCTGGGAGCTGCACGCCATCCGAGGGGTGGCTCGAAGCGCCGCGGCCGTCCTCGGAGGCAAGCGGGCACACCTTCGGCGCAACCTGGGCCGAGCCTTTCCGGAGAGCGACGAGGCCGCCCTCGATCCCATCGCGCGTCAGGCCTTCACGGCCCACTTCTCCAACCAATATGCCAGCTTCAGCTTCGGTAAGTGCACCCTCGATACCTGGCGCGCCTACCTGTGCTTTGCCGGGCGGGCGCGCCTGGACGCGGCCCTTGCGCTCGGGCGTGGCGTGGTGTTGATGCATCCTCACATGGGCCCGGCGCAGCTCCCGCTGCACGTTCTCGGGCTGCTCGGCTACCCGATGCACCAGGTGGGCGGCGGGCGCGTCACCTTGGTCGAGCTCTCCGAGACGGGTCGCTGGGCCGCCGAGACCAGAGGGCGTCTCGAGGCCCGCATGCCCGTCACCTTGCACGATGGCCGCGGCTACATCCGCCCTGCGCTGCGGGCGCTCCAGGCCGGCGGCGTGCTCATGAGTGCCTGCGATGCGACTGGTGGGGGCGAGGAGCTCGGGTCCCGCGAGGTCCGCACGGTGCTCGGTCAGCCCTTCGGTGTGCCACTTGGCCCGGTGTGGCTGGCTTGGCGAAGCGGTGCGCCCTTGCTGAGCGTGCACTGTCACCGCAACCCCTCACCGGGACCGGCCTTCGTCGCCGAGATCGGCCCGGAGGTGCGGGTGCGCCGCGACCTCCCTCGCCGAGCGGCCATGGCTGCAGGCGCCGACGAGGTGGCGACCTACCTCGATCGGGTCCTGCGGAGCTGGCCCGGTGACTGGCTGTTCTGGGACGGCTTCGAGCCGGGTGGTTTGCTGGCCTCAAAGCCAGGAGAGGCACCATGAAGCCCTGGGGAGCCGTGTTGGGGGCGCTGCCTGGCAGCATCGCGGTCTGCTGGGCCTCGATGGTCAACCCCTGGTTCCTCGACGAACCCCTGCTCGTCGGACTCTGTGTGGCCGTCCTCCCCGGTGTCGTCGGCGCGGTCGTCTTTCGGCGGCTCGCGTGGGGGCGGGGCGGCGTCGCTCTGGCTGTGCTGGGGCTGCTCTGGGCGGCCTTGTTCCTCCGCGCCCCGCCGGACCCGTCCGCCGACACCGAGCTGTTGGTGGTGGGCATCGACGGTGCGAGCTGGGAGCTCATCGACGGCCTCGAGCTGCCCGCCCTCGAGGCGCTCCAGGCCCGGGGGCACCGAGCCGAGCTGACATCTGACGAGCCCATGTTCTCGCCCTTGCTGTGGACCACCATGGCGACGGGCAAGCCGCCTGCGGAGCACGGCATCAAGGGCTTCCGCACCCGCGCCGATCAGGCCCGCGCCGCACGCATCTGGGAGATCGCTGGCGTCGCCGGCAAGTCGGTTGGTCTGTACAAGTGGCTGGTCACCTGGCCGCCCGTGGTGCCGGGAGGCGAGGGCTTCGTGGTGCCCGCGTGGCTGGCGCCCACACCGGAGACGGCCCCATCTGCGCTGTCCTTCGTCAAGGAGCTGGAGCTCTCCCGCCGCCTCAAGCGAAAGCGCATCGGGGAGGTTCGGCCTGGCTGGCGGCTGGCGCTCGCCGGCATTCCCGAGGGCCTGCGGGCATCTACGCTGCGGCATGCCCTGACCTGGACCCTGCGAGAGCGCATCACGAAGCCAGGCCCCGAGGAGCGTGCTTGGCGTCTGCAGATCCTCCGCGTCTGGATCGACCGCGACGTGTTCGTGGCCCAGGTCCATCGGCACAGGCCAGCGCTGGCCACCTTCACCACGTACGCCACCGATGCCCTGGGTCACACCCACTGGGGGGTCCGCGAGACCTGCGCCCAGGGGGGTGACTGCCCGCCGTGGGCCGGGGCTCTCGACGACGCCTATGCCCAGGCCGACACCGTGCTGGCCGAGCTCATCGCGTCGGTGGGGTCCGAGACCACAGTCCTCGTGCTGAGCGACCACGGCTTCCGAGCCATGGGGGACGAAGACGCCGGTCGCTACTTCGCGCCGCGGACCACGCGGCTCAAGGCTCGGCTCAGCGCCGCGGTGGGGGACGTCGACGTCGCCCGCGTGGGTCACAAGCTGGCCGTCACCATGCTGGCGGACGATCCCGAGGCGCAGCGGCTGGCGGTCGCGCGCGAGCTCGGCACCTGGCAGCAGGGCTCGACCGGTGAGCCCTTCTACCGCTGGGAGGCCATCGCGGGCTCCGACATCGCCCTTGGACTGACCCTGCGAGACGAGCGCATCGATGCAGAGCGTCTGGCCAGCGACACGGTCGGCGGTGAGGCGCTGGGCGACTACGCCGAGCTCACCGAGGCCTACTCCGGCGAGCATCATGCCGCGGGGATCTGGCTTGCGGCGGGGCCTGGCATCGCACCCGGCTCGCGCGGTGGCCCATACGCGCTGGTGGACGTGGCTCCCACGGCTCTGTCGCTCCTGGGGTTGCCAGCGTCGGACGACATGGCGGGGTTGGTGCGCCACGGCGAAGAGCTGCGGCGCGTCGAGACCTACGATCACCTCGTGACGGGCGGTGACGTGGAGGTCGACGACGTGAACACCGAGATGCTCGAGTTGCTGGGCTACGTCGACCGGCCCGACCCGGAGCCGGTCGACGCGGTCGGACCCGAGTGAGCCGACTCAGTCGATGTGCACCGTGGTGCCCTCTCCTTCGGTGTTGGCGAGGCGCATCTTCTGGCCGCTGAGGAGGTGCTCGGCCTGCAGGGAGACCTGCCAGGGAGCGTCTGCCGTGGGGGTGCCCGATACCGGG
>JAERSX010000905.1 GCA_016845285.1 Deltaproteobacteria bacterium
CTTCATCTTCCCTACCCGCGCGAGACTCAGCCTCCACCATCGAGGAGCGACACAGCGGCCTCGAGGTCCTGACCGGCCCATCGTCGGTCATGGTACACAGCCCCACGGTTCCACCATGACTTCGCCTCCCGACCAAGCAAACACCGCCGCTGTAGCGGAGAGGCCCGATGAGTGAGCTCGGCCGGCTCGGGCCCGGGGCCCTCGTCTTGTTCTCCCTCGATGCCACCGCACAACCCGCCGACTCCATGCTGCCCAACGGCTCTTTCGAGGAGGTCTCAGCGGACGGCCTGCCCGAGGGGTGGACCCTCACCGAGGGCGCGACGACCAACGGAAGGCGAGCCTCGCTCGTAGAGGTCCGGTCCGACGCGTCGATGGCTGGACAGCACAGCCTCTACTTCCGCGGCGACCGCCGCACGGGCCACTGGCAAGCCGCGGTCTCCCCACCCGTGCCGGTGCAGCCGGGGGAGTTGCTGATGCTGTCGGCGGTCGTGCGAACCCAGGACCTCGCCCTCGAGCGGCACCAATTCAGGAATTGCGGCATCGGCCTCTCCTTCAGCGATGCCCAGGGAGAGGGCCTGCTCTTCACCGGCGATCCGGGAGGGCTCGAGGGAACGCATGACTGGAGCTCGCTGTCGACGGCGGCCACAGCCCCCGAAGGCAGCGTCCATGCACAAGCCTCGGTGTTCTGCTCGATGTCTGGAGAGGCCTGGTTCGACGACCTCCGCCTCGTGCGCCGACCGCCGCTGCCCTGGCGAGTCACCGAGACCGAGCGGATGGTGTTCTACGACCAGGACGCGTCTCAGCTGACCGAAGAGGACCGAGCCAAGACCCTCGCAAACCTCGAGAGCATCGAGGCCACCCTGGGCCTCGAGATGACCCAGCAGGCGCACTTCTACCACTACCGGGACCGCGAACAGAAGACGCTCTACACAGGCATCGATGGAAATGCCCACGCCATCACACCCGACGAGCTCCACACCATCTGGCCCGTTGACCACCACGAGCTGGTCCACCTGGTCGCCTCCGTGGGTGGTCCCGCCCACTCCCCCCTGCTGGGGGAGGGCCTGGCGGTGGGGTTGGGGAACGACTGGAACGGACACCCTTTCGAGTACTGGATCGATCAATTCGTCGACGACGGCGACCTTCCAGCGCTGGCGTCCATGGACACACGAACAGAATTCCGAGCCCAGCCCAGCCTGGTGACCTACCCGGTCGCGGGCTCCTTCGTGCACTTCCTCATCCAACGCAACGGCATGGAGACCTTCCAGCAGGCGTCCTACCAAGGCCACCAACGCACCCTCGATGGCCTCCTCAGAGAGGCGTATGGCGTGGGCCTGGGTGAGCTGGAGCGGGAGTGGCACGCCTCGCTCGACCTCTCCTCCGACAGTCCCGCCGAGGCCGCCCAGCCCCCTTAGCGGACGGGAGCCCGTGCAGGCTGCGGCTCGACATCAGCCACCGTGGGAGAAAGAGGCGAGGCCTCCTTCTTAGGGCTTGCCTGGGTGGGGTGCCGACACCCGCGCTGCGTGAGGTGGCCATAGCGCCAGAGGGAACCGGATGGGTCGCGATGGGTCCAAGTCTCCGAGAGAGGTGCTCGGTGGTTGCCATTCTACTCATCGCATCGGCAGCGGCCGACGACTACCTCGATCTGGTCGAGGGTATCGAAGCCCGCCGAGCAGCCCTCTCCCATCGCTGGAGCACCGCGGACCCCACCGACCGACCGGGGCTGCTGGCCGAGGCCCGCGAGACCGTCGAGCACGCCATCGTCGAAGAGCTGCTTCCGGCGTGGCGTGGGACCCCCTGGTCCTTCCACGGCGACGCCGAGGCCCCCGGGGTGGAGCCCGTCGCCTGCGGCTACTACGTGACCGCGATCCTGCGGGACGCCGGCTTCCGCGTGGAGCGCGGCCGCCTGGCACGCCAGGCCTCCGAGAACATCATCCGGACCCTCAGCCCGCGGCCCACCATCGTCCACCGCATCGGCCGCACGGCCAAGGCCTCGGTGGAAGAGCTCGCCGACGGCGTGTACATCGCCGGGCTCGACTACCACACGGGCTTCGTCGTCATCGAGGAGGGCGCGGCCCGATTCTGCGACTCGTCGTATGTCGACCCCGTCGCCGTCACCTGTCAGCCGGTGGCCGAGTCCGTCTCCTTTTCGTCGAACTACCGTGTCTTCGGCCCAACGACCGCAGACGAGACCCTCGAGCGATGGCTGGAGGGTCGGCCGTTCAGCACCGTGGGGGGTCACCGCTAGGCCCTGCATGGAGCACGCGGCCGGCCGGGGGCGACCGCTGGTACGATGACCGGGCCGGAGGCGAGGAGTCGAGCCATGGGCTGGGAAGAGGAAGCCAAGCGCCAAGCAATTGTTCACGGGGAGGAAATTCCCGGGATCTCGGTTCCCCTCATGACGGTGGTGCCCCGCGAGGAGTTCCACGTCATCGACATCGTCATGGCGAGCCAGGTCACAGTTGGCGGTGCGCTCCAGTCCTTGGTCAACAGCCTGGACGCCCTCCGTGGGCACATCGGTGAGACGGCATTCGAGGGCGTGAAGGAGGGCCTGCGTCAGAAGGCGCAGAAGCTCCACGCCGACGCGGTGATCGGCGTGAACTTCGAGACCTTCGCCGATCAGGGCGCCTTCGCCATCATGGCCACGGGCACCGCCGTCCGGTTTCCGAGGGGAGGCCCCGAGGGGACAGGCGGCACCCCTCCGCCGGTGAAGTGGATCAACCCGGGAGCGCTCCTCGCAAAGGTGGGGCTCCCCCAGTACATCAAGCTGTTCATGGACAAGGGGGTCAAGCCCGATCGGGTGGCCCGCCTGACAGATCTGGAGCTGAAGGCCCTGGGCGTGTCGAACGCCATCCATCGAGGGGAGATCCTGAACGCCATCGCCCAAGAGCTGTCTGACGGGAGGTCGAGCTAGCCCGGCTCGGGCGGACGGAAGCCAGCGCGGAAGTGCCTGATGACACCGTCGAGATCGAAGACCACGGCCTTCATCCTGTGGCGCGCCTGACCGAGGGCCGCCGAAGGCAGCGCCGCTAGTCGGCGTCCAAGATCGGAAACAGCACGGCGGCGGCTTCCCGACGCATGTCGATCAGGAGCCGGTCTTCGCCCCGATGGATGCGGATCTTCGGGCACCCGGGCCCCGCCAGGAGGATGTGGGCCTCCTCGTCATCCTGCGTGTACGCCACCGCGCGGGTCGGCATGAAGCGACAACGGGCGTTGGCTCCGAACACATAGGACTCGGGGGCCAGCAGGACCGCGTCGATGGCCGCCGCCTCCTCGGCGGAGAGCGCGGTCCAGGTCACCGCCGCGATGCTGCTCTCGAAAGCCTCCGCAGGCACGTAGGGCCCGATGGCATGCTCCGCGTCGGCAAGCCCGCGGGTGAGCGTGGCGAACTGCTCGGCCTTGCCGGGGGTGGACGCTGCCGGCTCGGGCGTGGCCGCCGGGGCCGGCTCGGGCGGCACCGGGGCGCCTCCACCACAGGCGACGAGCAGAGCGATCGACAGAAAACGGGACACTGGGGCTCTCCAGGTGCGGGGCGCGCCTACTCTCGCACCCGGCGACCCGCCGGGCAACGCCTCCATTCCAACGCCCCCCGAAGCGTTCCAGTACAGGCCTCGAAGACACGTGAGTGACCCGCCCGAGGCCATCCCCCGCTTCAGGCCACGGCCGGCTCGACACGGACGACCGGCGGTCCCCGGGGGGCAGGGCTCGGGGAGACAGGGATAGCTCGGGTCAGGGGTCGGCTCGCTCATGTGGAG
>JAERSX010000906.1 GCA_016845285.1 Deltaproteobacteria bacterium
GTTCATCAGCGAACCGGTGCACAACCTCGTGCACCAGGAAGTGCTCGTGCCCGACGGCATCAGCTTCCGCGGCCAACGCGCCAAGGGCGAGGCCGACCGCGAGTTTCTTGCCAGCACCGACAACTGGTTCCGCCCCACGCAATTGCAAACCGGCCCAGACGGCGCGCTCTACATCCACGACATGTATCGGCGGGTCATCGAGCATCCCCCATGGATCCCCGCCGCCATGCAAAGCCGCGTGAACCTGCGAGCCGGTGATGACCGCGGCCGCATTTGGAAGGTCGTGCCCAAGGGCGCCAAGCTTCGGCCCTTCCCGCAGCTGGAGAAATTGACCGGCGACGAGTTGGCCTTCGCACTGGATTCACCGAACGGATGGCAGCGCGACCAGGCCCAACGGCTGCTGCTCGACCGCAAGGATCCCAAGAGCCATCAGCCGCTCGCCTCCATGGCCGCCAACCTGTTACGCGCCGTGACCCGCCCGCAAACCCGCATCCACGCCCTGCACACGCTCGCTGGTCTGGGCGCGTTAAAAGACGAAACGCTGAAGGCCGCCCTGCGCGATGACCATCCCGCCGTGCGCGAGCACGCCATCCGTCTCTGCGAAGGCGGCCGCGAAAGCCTCGCCATCCAATGCCTTGTCGACAAGGACCCGCGCGTGCTGCGGCAGCTCGCCTTCACCCTCGGCGGCGGCAAGGGCCCGGCCATAAGCGAGGGCCTCGTGTATCTGGCCGTGCAGCATCCCAACAATGCCGACCTGCAGCTCGCTGTGAAAAGCTCCGCCGCGCCGCACGCCGCCGCGATGCTTCAGCAAATCTTCTCGCAGAAAGGCCGCCCGCCCGCCGACCTGTCCAATCATCTCCTGCAACTCGCCACCACCGGCGGCCAACAGGAAGCCCTTGCCGCCGTGCTCAATGACCTCACCGGCGACGCGCAAATCACCGCCGGCGAACTCACCATCCTCGCCGGTCTGCTCGATTCCCTCGCCGCGCGCGGCCAAACCCTTACCGCCTTCCGCGCCAAGGCTGTGCCTGTGCTCAAGACCGCCCTCGACAAGACCGACAAGCTTTTCGCGCACGCCCGCGCCAACCCCGCCCGGGCCGAATCCATCGCCCTCCTCGGCCGCGGCCTCAAGGCCCACGCCGCCGATCGCGCCACCCTGTACACGCTGCTCGGCGCCACGCAACCGCCGGTCATCCAGCAGTCGGCGCTGCGATCGTTGCGCGCGTTGAATGCCCCCGACCTGTCCGCGAAACTCCTCGCTGGCTGGCGCAGCTACAGCCCCGCCATGCGCGCGGCGGTCATCGATGCCCTGCTCAGCAACGACACCACCACCACCGCGTTGCTCGATGCGCTGGAGAAGAACACCCTGCCCGCCGGCCAAATCAGCCCCGCGCATCAGCAGCGGTTGACCACCCACAAGCAACCCGCTCTCGCTACGCGCGCCGGCAAACTCTTTGGCCGCACCAACCCGGACCGCGCCAAGGTCATCGCCCGTTACGCGGACCTCGCCAAGCTGCAGCCCGATTCCGAGCGCGGCGCGGCGCACTTCAAGACTGCCTGCAGCGCCTGCCACCAGTTCAAGGGCGTCGGCAACGCCGTTGGGCCGGACCTCGCCACGCTCTCCGGCAAACCGCTCAGCCACTGGCTCACGGCCATTCTCGATCCCAACGCCGCGCTCGAGGACAAGTTCATCAGCTACACCGCCACGCTAAAGAACAACACCGCGCATGTCGGCGTCATCACCGGCGAAAGCCCCACCAGCCTCACCCTGCGCACCGCCACCGGCCAGCCGCACACCATCCTGCGTCGTGACCTCGCCAAGCTCGAGAGCACCAACCTCTCCCTCATGCCCAACGGCCTCGAGGCCGCCCTGCCCCCGCAGGCAATGGCCGATCTGCTCGGTTACCTGCGCGGCGTGCGCCTGTGCGCCGTGGGCGTGGCCAAGACCGACGTGACGCCCAAGCATCCCGTGGTGCTCGCCGGTTACGGCGGTCGCAATCGCGAGCACGAAGGCGTCGACAGCAAACTCTGGGCGCGCGCCATGGTCATCGGCCGCGAGCAACCCGTCGCCGTGGTGGCCATCGACAACTGCGGGGTCACCGCCGAACTCACCGCGCAATTGGCCAAACGCCTCGCCAAGCACGGCATCCCGCGCGAACGCCTCGTGGTCGCCGCCACTCACACGCACAGCGCCCCCAACCTCACCGGCTACGCTCCCATCCTCTGGGCCGGCCGCATGAATGACGCGCAAAAGAAAAATCAGGCGAAGTATACCGCGTTCGCCATCGACCAAATGGAAGCCGCGGTGGTGGCGGCGTTGAAGGCGCGCCAGCCGATGGAGCTGGACTGGGCGCAGGGCCGCGTGGGCTTCGGCGGTAATCGGCGGGTGCTCAATAACGGCAAGTGGGCCGGATTCGGCTTCCAACGCAGCGGACCGGTGGACCACAGCCTGCCGGTGCTGGCCGCACGCGATGCCAACGGCCAAGTGCGCGCGGTGTGGGCCAATTACGCCTGCCATTGCACGACCGTCGGCGCGGCCAACCGCGTGGGCGGCGACTGGGCTGGTTACGCGAATGAGGCGATGGAGAAACATTTTCCGCAGGCGATTTCGCTCATGACCATCGGAGGCGGCGCGGAAATCGGCCCGCAGCCCGGCGGCAACCTCGACATCGCCCGGCAACACGGCCAAAGCATCGCCACCGAGGTGCGCCGATTGCTCGCCGGCCGCACCAAGCCACTTGCCGGCCCACCCACCGTGACCGCCAAGCAGATTGCGTTGCCGCTTGAAAAGCCCAAGGGCAAGGCGTATTGGGAGCAACGGCTGAAGACCACCGGCGGCTTTGACCATCAACTCGCCAAGGCCATGCTCAACCGCATCGAGACCGAGGGCGAGATCAAGTCGACGGTCGATTATCCGGTCTCCCTCTGGAAATTTGATCGCGATCTGGCGATGGTGTTTCTCAGCGGCGAAGTGGTCGTCGATTATTCCGTGCGCCTGAACCGCGAGCTGGACTGGAGCCGGCTGTGGATCACTGCCTGGGCCAACGCCATGCCCGGCTACATCCCTTCGTGCCGCGTGTTGGCCGAGGGCGGTTACGAGACGGACTTTTCGCAAGTCTACTACGCGCAACCCGGCCGGTACGATCCGAAGGTGGAAGATCTCCTCGTGCAGACGGTCACCGCGCTGGCAGGTAAGACTTTCGCCGCTACACCGAATCAGGCAGAGGCGCCCTTCAACCGCATGCCCAGCAGTGAGCCGGCAATTTTCCAATCGCTTGCTGCGCGCGTGAAAACGCCCAGCCTGCCCGAGGCTGAGCGGGCTATCATTGACCGCATCCGCCAGCTCATCCCCAAGGCGCAACCGGCGCTCGGCAAATTCCTGAAGGATGACGCGCAGAACACCGACTGGCACAACTTCGCCGGCGACCACGTGCCGCGGCGGTTCTTTCGCCAGCAAACCAAGGGCCACACCCTTCGCTGGGCCATGCCCGCTGCCGGCGGGGCGAAGGGCAAAATGGTCTACGCCTTCATGGGCGGTGTCGGTTACATCAACCAACCGAAG
>JAERSX010000907.1 GCA_016845285.1 Deltaproteobacteria bacterium
CAGGAGGTCGGCGCCGATGGTCACGATGTCGGCCTCGTGGGGCTTGCGGACGTCCAGGATGAAGGGGGACCAGCCCTCGTCGAGGCGGGCCTTGATGGAGCTGACCCCCAGGCGGGCGAAGCCCTCGGGCTCGGCCTCGGCGGCCGCGGCGCCCTCGTCGATGCTCACCACCCCGCAGAACTGCTGGTAGTCGATGAGCTCGGTGACGGGCCTGGCGTCTGGATCGCAGCGCAGCTTGAGCTGGCGGAAGGTCATGCCGAGGGCATCGTAGAGGAGCAGGCGTCCGCTCAGGGTGGTGCCCTGGCCGAGCAGGATCTTGAGGGTCTCGGTGGCCTGGATGCAGCCGACCACGCCCGGGAGGATGCCCAGGACGCCGCCCTCCGCGCAGGAGGGGACCAGCCCGGGGGGGGGAGGCTCCGGGTAGAGGTCGCGGTAGTTGGGCCCGCGCTCGCCGGTGTCCGGGTCCACGTAGTTGAAGACGCTCGCCTGGCCCTCGAACTTGAAGATGCTGCCGTACACATTGGGCTTGTCGAGGATGACGCAGGCGTCGTTGACCAGGTAGCGGGTGGGGAAGTTGTCGGTGCCGTCCACCACCACGTCGTAGGGCTCGAGGATCTGCAGGGCGTTGTCGGCCTGGAGCGGCTCCTCGTAGAGGTCGACCTGGCAGCGGGGGTTGATGTCGAGGATGCGGTCCTTGGCGCTCTGGACCTTGGGCCTGCCCACCGTGCCGCTGCCGTGGATGATCTGGCGCTGGAGATTGGACTCGTCGACGACGTCGAAGTCCACGATGCCGATGCGGCCCACGCCGGCGGCCGCCAGGTACATGAGCAGGGGCGAGCCGAGCCCGCCGGTGCCCACGCAGAGCACCTTGGCGCCCTTGAGCTTGCGCTGGCCGGTCATGCCGACCTCGTCGAGGATCAGGTGCCGCGAGTACCGAGCGATCTCCCAGTTGTCGAGCTGGGGGAGATCCTCGGAGGGAGGCGCGCTCATCGGGTGCCGCCGGCGATGCTGGGAACGATGATGAGGCTCTCGCTGCCCGAGAGGGCCGTGTTCGCCTTCTCTGGCAGGAAGCGGATGTCCTCGTCGCCCAGGTAGACGTTGACGAAGCTGCGGAGCTTGCCCGAGCTGTCGCGGAGGTGCTTGGCCAGGCCCGGGTGGGTCGTGGTCAGTGCCTGGAGCGCTTCGTCGACGGTGCCGGCCTCGACGGACACGACGGCCTGCTTGTCGGTGTAGGCACGCAGGGCGGTGGGGATGGTGATCTCGACGGCCACGGGGCCTCCAGGTCAGGGGGTCGTGAGCTCGATGGGCTCGTGTTGCATGTGGGCGCGGTCCTCGGCGAGGCGCCAGGACCGGGTGTCGACGATGGTCGGCCCCGTGTCTTCGTGTCCGTGCACGGCGGTGATCACGTAGCTGGTGTCGGGGAGTGCCATGGCCAGGTCGGTGTCGGAGTAGTTGGCCGGATGGTCGGGATGGGAGTGGTAGTAGCCCACCACCTCGAGGCCCTTGGCAGCGAGGGCCATCTCCGCCTTGAGCACGGTGAGAGCGTCGACCTTGAAGCGCCGGGTGGCGTCTTCTCCGGCCCTCTCGTTCTCGAGGGCGTGGGCGAGGGAGACCTCCAGGCCCGCTCGCTTGCCGGCCAGGATGCCCACCACTTCGTGGGGGAAGCCTCGTCGTGCGTGGTCGTGGATCGAGGCCAGCGCACCTCTGTGCACGCGCAGGGTGGTCGGACCGGGTCGTAGGTCGCGGGGAGTGAGCGAGCTCATGGGCGTGTCTCTCGCGGTCTCGGGGCGCTCAGCCGCCGAAGACATGGGCGTGGGAGAGGTAGCGCTCGCCACCGTCGGCGAGCAAGGCCACGACCACACCGCTCTCGAGATTCCTGGCGACCTCGAGGGCGCCCCACACCGCGCCGCCGCCGCTGGGGCCCGTCAGCAAGCCCTCTTCGGTGGCCAGGCGGCGGGTCAGCTCCAGGGCCTCCTCCGAGGGGATCTCCACGTTCTCGTCGGCCAGATCGGGGTCGTAGATACGCGGTACCACTGCGGTCTCCATGTGCTTCCAGCCCTCGAGGGCATGGTAGGGGCTGTCGGGCTGCAGGGAGACAGCCCGGAGGCCGGGCGACTGAGCCTTGAGGAAGCGTGTGGTGCCCGTGAAGGTACCGCTGGTGCCCAGGGCCGCCACGAAGTGGGTGATGCGGCCGTCCGTGTCGCGCCAGATCTCGGGACCGGTGGTGCGGAAGTGGGCCTGCCAGTTCGCGTCGTTGCCGTACTGGTCCAGGTAGACGGTGTCTTCGGGGTCTTCGGCCATGATGGCGCGTGCACGTGCGATGGCACCGTCGCTCCCGTCCATGGGTGAGGTCTCGATGATCTCGGCACCGTAGGCCCGGAGCACGGCCTTGCGCTCGGCGTTGGCGTTGGCCGGCAGACACAGCCGGAGCTTGTAGCCGCGGGCGGCAGCGATGAGCGCGTAGGCGATGCCGGTGTTGCCGCTGCTGGCGTCGAGGATGGTGTGGCCTGGCCGCAGCAGCCCCCTGCGCTCGGCGTCGAGCACCATGGCGAGGGCGGCGCGCGCCTTGACCGAGCCGCCGGGGTTGAACCACTCACACTTGACCCAGACCTCGACCGCGTCGGGCACGACGCCGGTCGTGAGCTGCGTGAGGCGCACCATGGGCGTGTTGCCGATGCGACCGAGCAGGCCGCCCAGAGGGCGGGAGGTGCGCGGGGAGGGAAGGGAGAGCACGGGCATGTCCCACCTGGGAGGTAGGTGTTTTCAACTCCTACCCACCTGGTGGGAGAAGGCAAGCCCGGAATGAGGGGGTCAGCCCGAAGCGGCCTCGATGGCCGAGAGGATCTCTGCGGGCTCGGCGAGTCCACCCACGCCGACATCCCCGCAGGCCAGCCGCTTGTCGACGGGGGCGATGATCTCGTACCGACCGAGCTCTTCGAGCCAGCCCAGGTTGCGCTGGATCACGGGGTGGAACCACATCTCGGTGTTCATGGCCGGTGCCAGGACCACCGGTACACCACGGGGCACGGCCATGAATACGGTGCTCAGAGCATCGTCGGCGAAGCCGCAGGCCAGCTTTCCCAGTGTGTTGGCGCTGAGAGGAGCGATGCAGGCCACGTCGGCCCACTTCGCCCAGGAGATGTGGGCCAGGGCATCGTCGAAGGTGTCTGTCATCACCGGGTGGTCGGTGAGGGCTTCGAAGGTGGTCGGGCCCACGAAGCGTGTGCCGGCCGCCGTCATCACCACCCGGACCTCGTGGCCGGCCTTGGTCGCCAAGCTCACCAGCTCGCAGGCTTTGTAGGCGGCGATGCCGCCGGTCACACCGAGGAGGAGTCTCATGGGCAGCCGCTAACCCGGGCGGGCTAGTCCTCCGCCTCGGAGACCTCGGGCGCGCCGGCCAGGGTGGAGGCGAGGAAGCCCTGGTAGAGCGTGGCGGCGTCTTTGTCGTCGAAGATGGGGAAGTGGCCGTGGTCTGGCCACTGGGACAGCGCCGTGGTGATGTCTTCGCCGTCCCAGGCTGGGCGGTTGTTGGCCACGGGCAGCTCGACTCCATCGATGTCCTGGAGCTCCTGGACGGTCCACTGCTGGGCGACCGGCGCCACGATGGGGACACCGGCGCTGCCCGCAAGGGCCTCGATGGCGCGCGGGGGCGTGTAGATGTCGTTGAGGCCCTCGAACATGAGCACCGGCTGTGGGCGGCTCTCGAACGGCGGCGCGTTGCGATGCCAGTAGGGACCAGCGTTGATGGGGTCGGTGACCTCGCTCAGCAGCTGAACCATGCCCACCAGCGGGTGGGTCTCCGTGAACTCGTCATCGGTGAGCTCGAAGGTGTTGACGAGGATGCCCTGGATGTCGAAGTCGCCGGCGTCGCGGGAGGTCAGCGTGACGCTCAGCCCGCCTCCGGTTCCCGAGAGCACCACCCCGTCCACGGCGTCGCGGAAGTGGGGCACGGCCAGGGCGCCGATCTCTCCACCGTGCGAGTGGCCCATGTAGGCGACCCGATCGGGGTCGAGGTGCACGTCGAGTCCGGCCTCCGACCAGAAAGACCTCGACTCCGCAGACAGGGCTGCTGCCAGGAAGACCTGATCGAGGGCGGCGGCGCGGAAGTTGGTGCGCCCGGCCTCGGGGTTGAAGTAGTTGAAGCTGAGGATCGCGGGATCGCCGCCGGTGTTGCGGTCGCCGTGGAAGGGCAGGCTGATGCCGAAGCCGGCGAGCCCGGCCTTGGCCAGCATGCCGGCCACCTCCATGCCGTCCTTCTCGTCGCAGAAGGTGGTGAGGTCGCCGCCGGTGCCGTGGCTGTAGATGACCGTGGGGTAGCCGTCGGCAGGCATGTCGGCGGTGTCTTTGGGCACGGTCAGCGAGAAGCCCACGTGCTCCCAGCCCTGCAGCACGGGGGCGCCGTCGTCGAAGGTGAAGTCTCCGCCCTCGACCACGTAGGGCGACTCGCCTGTCTGCCAGATGGGGATCCAGAGGTTGCCCTGCCAGGCGGTGAAGTGGATGCCCACCAGCGTCCGGGTCACCTCTTCGGCGATGGGGCCCACCGCGAGGCCACCGTGGATGCGGTCGGCGATGGCTGCCATCTCCCAGGAGGTGTCCTGGGTGGTGAAGACCTGGGCGTGGGCGACGCGATCGATGTCGATGTGGAGCTGGAAGAGGGTCTCGGCGAGCGGCTCGTAGAGTGCGTGATCGACGTGGTCGTCTTCCCACACCTTCTCGAAGCCCGCCGGTGCCTGGGCGATGTCGGTGCTGACCACCAGCGCGTAGGTGGTCGACGGCTCCAGGGGCGTGCCCCAGACCGGCTGCACGGCCAGGAGGTTCTCGGGGATCCAGTCGGTGGCTTCGGCGAAGTAGGT
>JAERSX010000908.1 GCA_016845285.1 Deltaproteobacteria bacterium
CGTGGCGACGCGACGGGACACGCCCGGCGTGGTGGCGCTGGCTCGAAGCCTCGGTGTGGAGCGCATCGTGCTACAGGTGGGGCTCGAGGATCTCGACGCTCTCGACATCCCCCGCTTCGCCACGCTGGTCGATCTGCTGGTGGTCCCCGTGCAGGCGGGCTCAGGTGCCCTGGCGCGGGCAGCTGGTGTGCTCGCCGACGCTGCCACCCACGCGCTCCCCGTGGCCAGCAACACCGTGCTCTCCGCCCGCAGCCTCGGTGGCCTCAAGGCCGCCGCCCGGGTGCTGGCGCAGGGCCGTCCGTCCCATCTCACCTTCACCTACCCCTTCCCCATCAACGGCGGTGACCCCACCGAGGTGCCCACCCCGGCCCGCGCACTGGCGGCCCTGCGCCCCTGTCTGCAGCTCCTCGACGCAGCGGGCCTCGACGCCCGCATCAAGGGTCTCCCCGCCTGCCACCTGGCCGACCAGCCCCATCGCCTCGGCCGTACCGCCAACCGCTGGTACGTCGACGCCGACCACCAGCAAGCGGAGGCCCTGCTCTTCTTCCCCGACGTGGTCGCCTTCCACAAAGAAGACATCTGCCGCTTCTGTGACGCGGACGGGCGCTGCGACGGCAGCTTCGCACCCTACCTCCGGCGCCCTGGCTTTCCCCCGCTGAGGCCGCTCGACCCGCTGTCCTAGGTCACCAGCGCCCTAACTGTCTCGTATCGCACGGATGCGCCCGATCTGGGCCCCCGCCTGGTCCCGATGGGTGGGGTCGCGGAGCTGCGCCTCAGTGAGGTCGAGAAGTGCAGCGTGGCCATCTCCCTCGAGGAGGTGGAGCTGGCCGCGGGTCCAGTGGAAGGAACGGGGCAGCTCGCCCCCACGAGCCTCCAACTCGTCCAGCACCGCGATGCCCTTTTGACCGTTGCCTGCGCAGAGCCAGGCGGCCCCCTCGAGGGTGTAGAGGCGAGCGACATCGGGAGAGCGACGACGAATACCGCGGAGGAGGCCGGCCGCTGTGATGCAGTCCCCCGACACCAGAGCATCCACGGCACTGTCGGCGCCGTCGGGCAGCGCGGAGACCCGCCGAACAGTGGGGGGATTGCGATCCGCGATCTTGCGATAGCGGGCGTCGGCCTGCGCCTCCATCTGCTCGCTTCCGGACGTGACCCACCACAGACCAGCCATCGCCGCGAGCAACACGAACACCGGAAAAAGGAGACGCAGCGTTCCCGGGCGCTCGGTCTTGCGGCGGTCGCGCTGAACCTTCATCCGCGGCCCGGTGGGCTTGCTCGTGAGTCGCTTGACCGCCTCTGCAGCGATCTCGGCAGTGGCCGCTTCTTCAGCCTCGCGAATCTGCCCGGCCAGGAGGGGTCCCAGGTCCGGTGCCGCCTCACGGGCCTCGCGCACGAATTCGGCGTCGACCTCACCGAGGTCTTCGCCCGCAGCCTCCTGATTCCGGACCACGTTGCGGAGGATGCGCACGTCATCGGAGCAGGCACCGCACTTCGACAGGTGGCCCTCGACGGCCTGGCGCACCCGCACGGACATGCCACGCTCCGCCAGCGCATACGTCACGACCGACTGGGGTGGCAGGTGAGCCTCCTCGGCCACCGCCCGACCCAACTGCAGCTCTTCGATCGCCCGGCGTCCCGACACGATGAGTGCCATGGCCGTGAGCTGCGCACCGTTCGGCGCACCCCGCTTCATCACCTCGGCCGAGATGCCTGCCGTCACCTCTCGCCGGGAGTCCTCCACCAGCAGCACGGAGCCAGAGTTGCGGCCAAGAGCACGGTGAAGTCCAGGATGGCCGAGCATCCGCTCGGCGATGCCACGGATCCCGTTCCGGACGGCGACGCGGGCAACGTCGTCGCCGCCCTGCCAACGCTCGACGAGGGAGTCATCCATTGCCGCAGCGTATCAAGCAAGCCACCTCGTAAGGGTCCGGAAGCCCGCCTTTAACGACTCGCGCTACACTAGCTTCCAGCATACTCAGCAAGGAATTCATCCATTTCGCAGGCACCGAAAACCTTGACTGATGACTACGCACACACGCTCGGCCGCGTCCTCGTGGTGGATGATGTAGCCCTCGTACTCCGCAGTCTTGTCCGAAACTTACGGCGAGTCGGCTTCGAGACTCACGGAGCACACTCCGCCGCCGAGGCGATGGAGGTCCTCGAGAGCCATGCCATCGAGGTGGCGCTCGTCGACTTCAAGCTCAGCGGCCAGTCCATCTCCGGGCCCGCTCTCATGGAGCGCATCCGGCGCGACTACCCCACAGTCGAGCTCATCGCCATCACAGGGTACGGCTCCACCAGCACCGCCAATGAGGTCTTGAAGCACTGCCGGAGCATCTTCAGCAAACCCGTCAGCGACCAGGAGCGGCTCTTCCGAGAGGTCAGACAGGCCGCCGAGAAAGCGCGAACCTTCGCCGACTCACGCCGGTTCATGGACCGCCTGCGGCAGCAGGCAGGCTCTGACGGCAGCTTCGGCATGGTGGGAGCGAGCCCCCTCATCGAGAACGTGCGCACCAAGGTCGCCATGATGGCCGACAAGACAGACGCCGTCCTCATCCTCGGCGAGACAGGTGTGGGCAAGGAGCTCGTCGCGGCGGCCCTCCACAACGCCAGCCGCCGGAGCAAAGATCCCTACATCCACACCTCGTGCAGCAGCCACAACGCCGACATGATCTACACGGAGCTCTTTGGCTCCGAGAAGGGTGGCTTCGGCGGCCTCCAGGACAAGGCGGGCCTCTTCGAGCGCTCCGCTCGGGGCACCCTCTTCCTTGACGAGATCGGCGACAGCAGCCTGAAGGTACAGCGAGACCTGCTGCGGGTCCTCAACGACGGCACCTATCGGAGAGTGAACAGCCAGCGGTTGCGGCACTTCCAAGGACGCCTGGTCACGGCCACGAATCGCGACCTCGATCGCGCGGTGGCCGACGGACACATGCGTGAGGACTTCCTGGCCCGAATCAAGGTCCACGTCATCCAGATTCCCCCGCTGCGTGCGCGGCTCGATGACATCCAGGCACTCTGCTACCACTTCCTCGCGCTGTTCAACGAGGAAGACGGCACCACCTTCGAGCACATCACCCTCGACGCCCTGGACAAGCTCCGGAGCTACCAATGGCCCAAGAACGTGCGCGGACTACGCGCCTGCCTCCGCCGCAGTGTGCTGTTCGCTCGCGACCGCTACGTCGTCGACATCGATGACATCCGCCTCCCCCACGAGCCCGACCCCATCGACGAGCTGACGGGCGGCTGGCTCATGCCAGACCTGGGCGTGAAACCCTCGCCTTCCCAGCCCGCGCACCCAGCGCCGTCGCCATCCGCGTTCCCGGCGTCCGCCTCACCTGCGAAGCCGGACAACGACGGGAAGCGGTTCGACCTGCGTAGCCTGACCATCGACATGGCCGAGCTGTGCGAGCTCCCCTGGCAGGAGGCCAGAGACGAGGTCATCGCCCAGCTGCGACGCGTCTACTACCTCCGTCAGATGGCCCGAGCTGACGGTGTCAAGGCGCAAGCCGCCCGACTGTCCGGCCAGAAGGCCTCCAACTTCAAGACGGCTCTCAAGCCCCTCGGCATCACCGACGAGGAGCTGGCCATGGCCAAGGCCGCGCTCGAGGACGAGGACTCCTACGACCACTGAGCGACGTGCGCGGTGGCTCGTGGTGCGTGGGGGCGCGCTCGGCGACTTTGTGCTCACCACACC
>JAERSX010000909.1 GCA_016845285.1 Deltaproteobacteria bacterium
CTTCGAATACCGCTGCAGCGACTGTGAGGCCGTCATCGAGGTCTTCCAGACGCCCTCGGATCCCAACCCCCGCCTGTGCGGCTACCGCTGTCCACTCCCGCCCGAGGACCCACGGGACTGCCGCGGGATGGGCGCCCTGAGCCGGATGCTGAGCGTGCCCGGCGGCCAGGTCCGCGGGAGCCTGCGACGAGACCGGCCAAGCGTCGAAGAGGCCGCCCGCGCAGGCATGACCGTCTACGAAAACACGCCAGCTGGAGCGCGAAAGATCGCCGGCAGCGGGCCCGACTTCGTGTCGCGAGAGCCCGAAGAGGGCTGAGCCATCGGCCATGGCGAGGAACACCAGAGCGGCTGGGAGAGGAGACGCGGGGGCAGCGACTCCCGACTCGACTACGGTACGGCCATGCGCCACCTGCTCTGGATCGAGGACGACGCCGCCCTGAGGCGAGTCTACCGAGGCCTCATCGAGGCCGAAGGCTACGTGCTCTCGGAGGCCGCGACCGCCGAGCAGGCCCGCCGAGCCTGGAGCGCGGCTGCCCCCCAGCTCGTGCTCCTCGACCTCATGCTGCCCCCATCACAGCGCCCCGAGGAGGGCCTGGGGCTCCTGCGCGAGCTGCTGGCCGCCCACCCAAACGCCAAGGTGGTGGTGCTCTCGGGTACCGGCCACAAGGGGGCCGCCGTCGAGGCCGTACAGCACGGAGCCTTCGACTTCCTGAGCAAGCCGGTGGACCCCGACGTGCTGCTCGTGGTGCTGCAGCGGGCGAGCGCCCGAGTGGAGCTGGAGGCAGCGCTCAGCTCGGCGCGAGAGCACGGGGTCCAGGCCCGCCCGAGCGAAGCCATGCTGGGCGAGAGCCCTGCCTTCCTCGCATCCGTCGAGCTGGCCGACCGCGTGGCACCCACCGAGCTTCCCGTGCTGGTGGGCGGCGAGAACGGCACCGGCAAGGAGCTGCTGGCTCGACGCGTCCACACCGCCAGTCGCCGCGCCACCGGTCCCTTCGTGGCCGTCAACTGCGGCGCCCTGCCCCCCACGCTGCTGGAGAGCACCCTCTTCGGTCACACCAAGGGTGCCTTCACCGGCGCCGATCGCGCCCGCAAGGGACGCTTCCAAGAAGCCCACGGCGGCACCCGCTTCCTCGACGAGGTGGGCGAGCTCGAGCCCCAGAGCCAGGTGCGGCTGCTGCGCGTGCTCGAGAGCGGCGACATCCGGCCCGTGGGCGCCGACGGCAGCGTACAGGTCGACGTCCGCGTCGTGAGCGCCACCAACCGGGACCTGGCCGCCATGTGTGCCGCGGGCAGCTTCCGCGACGACCTCTACTGGCGCCTGCGCGGCCTGGAGATCGTCCTGCCACCCCTGCGGGACCGGGGCGATGACATCCTGCTGCTGGCACGCCACTTCCTGGTGGCCGCAGCTCCCGTGCTGGGCGACCGGCGCACCAAGTCGCTGAGCCCCGCAGCCGAGGCTGCGCTCCTGGCTCACCCGTGGCGGGGCAACCTCCGCGAGCTCCGCCACGCCATGCAGCGCGGTGCGGTGCTCGCCGGGGCTCGACCTCTCATCGAGCCCGTAGATCTCGGGCTGAACGCTGCGCCGAGCTCACCGGATGGGACCACCCTCGCCGACCAGGTGGCGGCCCTCGAGCGACGCGCCATCCAGGCCGCGCTGGCCGCCGAGGGCGGCAACCGTACCCGGGCCGCCCAGCGCCTGGGGCTCAGCCGCCAGGGCCTGCACAACAAGCTCGCCAGGTACGAGCTGGACTGAGGCCGATCGGCCGCGGTCCATTCAGGGGAGCTCGCAGCCACAGAGTCGGCCGGGTCACAGGCCGGGCTCGGGGGCTAGGCCGTGCGGAACACCTTGTCCCACCAGATGGCCGACACGCCGAAGTGGCGGTCCTGGTACTTGGGCGAGTGGTGGTGAAGCAGGTGGTGCTTCTTGAGCCGCTGGAAGAGCTTGCCCTTGAACTTCAGGTGGTGGGTCGCGTAGTGGGTCACGTCGTAGACCATGTACCCGAAGACGAAGCCCGCCATGAAGTTCCACATGAGCTCGCCCATCAGCAGGTAGTAGGCGGAGCCGAAGAGCAGACACAGGATCAAGCTGACAGCCGGTGGCATGACCAGGCGGAACTTGTCCCAGTGCCACTTGTGGTGGACGCCGTGGACCAGAAAGTGGAACCAGCTGTCCTTCCACCAGTGGAAGACGGTGCGGTGGAGCCAGTACTCGGCGAGCGTCCAGCAGAACCAGCCGACGGCGAAGAAGCCGAGGGCCGACAGGGCGCTCATGCCCGTGACGTGGACGCCGTAGGCAGCGAAGGCCATGCTGCCCGGGATCCACAGCAAGGGGACCGTCCACCACGGTGTGCGGCTGAATGAGTCGATGAAGTCGCTATCGAACATGCGCGGCGACTCGGCCGAGGCCTTCATCAGCATGGCGCGCCTCTCTACGTAGCGGGCAAGGTATGGCGTCGAGAGGGGATCCGGCAACTGCGAAAATCGTTTCGCAGTCCGATGATCACGGGCTTTTCGACTGACCGGTCAGAATGTTGGCGCGTCACTTCGTGGGTTGTGTGAATTGGCTTCGCACACCGTTCAGGCG
>JAERSX010000910.1 GCA_016845285.1 Deltaproteobacteria bacterium
GGACTGCAGTGTGGCTGGCGACTTCACGGTGGTCTTCACGGTTCTCGACGAGGATGCGAAGCGCTCCGCCCCCTTCGAGGCCGACGGCAGACAGGGAAACAGCGCCGAAGGCTAGTCCAGACTTTCGACTCCGCTCGAAGGGTGTTCTAGTCCATCGGCATGTCTGTGTGGATCCCACTGCTGCTCGCCTGCACCCGGGCGCCGGTCTACGGCCCGGCCTACGGCGACACTGGCGTCGAGGGCTCTGACACCGCGAGCGATCCGGCTGACGGGGGCTTGGTCTTCGAGCCCACGTGGACCGCGACCGAGGCCGTCACCGAGCTGCAGGCGGCCCTCGACGCCGGCCTGCCGAAGCCCGCCGTGGCCCGCGACAGCTTCCTGGGCCTCATCGCCGACGGCCAGGACGACACGTGTCCGGGCACCACCGACTTCGACGGGGCCAACCCCCTCGGGTGTACCTCCGAGGCCGGCTACGTCTACGCCGGCATCTCCCAGTACCTCGACGGCGACGACAGCTGGGCCCTGGGCGGCGACTTCGAGATCCGAGAGCCCGAGGGACAGCTCTTCCACGGCGCTGGCCACGTCTTCCTCCACCAGGACCCCGACGGCCTGAAGGTCGAGTTCTCCGGCTCCTGGTCGCACGACGAGGGCGAGGGCTGGCTCGACCCGGGCCGGAGCGGCATGTTCGCCGCCGTGGTCGCTTCCATGCCCACCGATCTCGACGGTGGCCTCGACCTCGGCGGTCCCTTCGTGCACTTCGACGGTGTCAGCGTGAAGGCCGCGGAGACGGCGGGGGTCGTGGGGATCCGAGACCCGGCCGGCGCCTGGTGGTGGGTCGAGCTGGACGACGAGGGCTGCGGCGAGCTCCGCTTCGCCGAGGAGACCCACGAGGTCGGCTGCGTCGATCTCATCGGCCCCGTCGACATCTGGGTGGCGGGGCTGGACGAGTGATCCTCGCGCTCCTGGTGGTCGGCTGTGGTGGTCCCGATGCGGGCCCCGTTCCCATCACCGCCGCGCCGGACACAGGGGACGAGTCCACCCCCGTGGGCCTCGAAGAGGCGGATCCCGCCCGGCTGCTGCGGCGCCTCTCCCTCGACCTCCGCGGGGTGCTGCCGACCGTCGAGGACCTGGATTCCGTGGTCGAAGACCCCGAACAGGTCGACGTCCTGCGCGATGCCTACCTCGCCGACCCGCGTCTGGAGGAGCGCATCGTGGGCATGCTCTCCGAGCGCTGGCACACCCGCATCGACGAGCACGACGTCCTCTACTACGACTACGACCTCACCGATGCCGACCACGGCTCCTTCGTGCGGGCGGTGGGGGAGGAGCCCCTGCGCCTGGCCGCCCGCATCGCGGTCTCGGATCGATCGTGGACCGAGATCACCACCGCCGACACCACCATGGCCAACGAGATGCTCGGCGAGCTCTGGCCCATCGACTACCCGGAGGGGGAGACCGGCTGGCAGGAGGTCCACTACACCGACCAGCGGCCCCCTGCAGGCGTGCTGGCCACCAACGGCCTCTGGTGGCGCTACAACACCGGCAACTTCAACCTCTCGCGCTCGAGAGCGGCGGCCACCGTGCGCCTCATGCTCTGCGAGGACCTGCTGGCCCGGCCGGTGAGCTTCTCGGCCACGCCCTCCCTCCTCGAGCAGGAGCAGTCCCTCGACGCCGTCCAGGAGCAGGAGGCCTGCCTCAGCTGTCACGCCGCCATCGAGCCCCTCGCCGCGACCTTCTTCGGCTTCTTCCCCACCGTTCAGTACAACGTCCGTGAGCTCGACACCTACCACCCCGAGCGGGAGCCCCAGGGCGAGGCACTGCTGGGGGTCGAGAGCGCCTGGTTCGGCCAGCCCGTCTCGGGGCTGGCAGAGGTGGGGGTGCGCGTCTCGGCAGATCCCCGCTTCGATCGCTGCGCGGCCGAGACGGCGGCCACGGTGCTCTGGCGCCGCCCGGTGGTGACCGGGGACTTCGATCGCATCGACGCCCTGCGCGAGGAATTCATCGCCTCGGATCGGCGCTGGAACGCCCTGCTCAGGGCGGTCACCGACACCCCGGAGTACCGCGCGGGCAGCCTGAGCGCCGACGCCACCGCGGAGACCGAGGCGCGCGAGCGGACCATCCGCATGCTGCCCCCCGACGTGCTCGCCAGCGCCGTGGAAGACGCCACGGGCTTCCGCTGGACGACCGAGGGCTGGGATCAGCTCTCCAACGACTACATGGGCTACCGGATCATGACCGGGGGCGTGGACGGCGAGAGGGCGCTTCATCCCCAGTCCGAGCCCGGCCTCACCTGGACCCTGGTCATCGCGCGGCTGGCCGAGCTCGCCGCTGGCACCGTGGCCGATGCGCACTTCGAGGAGGGCGAGGCCGACACCCTGCTGGCCGGAGTCTCCGCCGACCTCGACGTGGACGACCCCGCCTTCGACGCCACCCTCGACTCCCTCGGCTGGGCGCTGCTGGCCGAGCCGCACGACGCCGACCGCAACGCCGTGCTCACCGAGCTCTGGGTGGAGGTCGAGGCGGCCGACGGCGTGCCAGCTGCCTGGGGTGCTGTGCTCACCGCGCTCTTGCGCGATCCTCTCTTCGTGGCGTCCTGATGCTCGACCGCCGTCGTCTGTTGTCGCTGGCACCCGCCGCCCTGGCCACGGCCATGTGGCCCCGTCGCGCCCGCGCGGTCTCGGCTGGTCAGCGACGCTTCCTCTTCGTCCATGCGCAGGGGGGCTGGGATCCCACGCGGATCTTCTCGCCCGAGCTCGACAACCCCGACATCGACACCGAAGACGAGGCCTCCGTCGCCTCCCAGGACGGGCTGGAGTGGGTCGATCACCCCGAGCGCCCCGAGGTCACGGCCTTCCTCCAGGCCAACGCCTCGCGCACGGCCTTCCTCAACGGCTTCGAGGTCCGCTCCATCACCCACACCCGCTGTGAGCAGATGCTGATGACGGGCTCGGGCACGGCCGCCGACGACTGGGGGGCCATCCTGGCCGCCTCCTCCAGCGAGTCTCTGTCGGTGCCCTCGCTGGTGCTCTCCGGGCCGTCGTACACCAGCACGCTCGCCAGCTCCGTGGTCCGCACGGGCACCTCCGACCAGCTCGAGGACCTCCTGAGCGGCATGGCGCTGGTCCGCTCCGACCAGGCGCCCTCGCTGCTCTCGGCCTCGGCCCTCTCGGCCGTCGACAGCGCCCTGGCCGCGCGCACCGATGGGCTCGCCTCCGCGAACACGGGGCCCACCGCCCGCTACCTCGAGGGCTACGCCCGGGCCCAGACAGAGCTCGCCGAGCTGCAGGCCCTGGGCC
>JAERSX010000911.1 GCA_016845285.1 Deltaproteobacteria bacterium
GACCTGTACCTCGAGGGCGCCGAGCCCATCGAGCTCGGTGCGCCCCTGACCTGGGAGGTGGGCGAGCGTGTGGTGCAGACGGCCCGGCCGGAGGGTCTCGCCGCTGTCCAGGCCCACCTCGCTGGCTACCAGGGGGAGGTCTTCGCTGACGCCGCGACCGCCGACCTCGACGCGCTGTCGGCTGCGGTTGGTTCGGTGCTCGATGGGCTCGACTACACCGTGTGCGACTACGGCCCCTCGCCGGGAGGGGGGATTCCGGGTCCTTGTCACCCGCGTGCCCCGACCGACGCGGAGCAGGAAGCCCACCAGGCGGCGTTTGCGGCCGAGCTACAGCGCCGCCGCGCCGCCGTTGCCGATGCCGTGCGTTGGCAGGCCATGATCCGTATGGTCACCCCGACCACCTGATCGGAGGTCCGGCCGCGTTCGGATCTCGGACTTTACTTGCGGCATCCCGTGATCCTCCAACCGATCTCATGGCATTACGAGCGTAGAGATACGGAATCACCGTCATTTTGCGGGTCAGATAGCGCTCAGTGGTGCTATCGTTGGCGACTACACACCTCGGAGGGACCATGCGCATCCCCATCATTGCAATTGCCGTCGCTTGCGTCGGCCTGGGCTGCAATTCTCCTGGAGTCGTCTTGGAAGACGACGACAAGGTCGACGACGGCGGCGGCGGAGACGACGGCGGAAGCGGCTCGGGCTCGGGCTCGGGCTCCGGTGACGGGGGCGGTAGCGGCGATGGTGACGACGGCACCGACGCCGACGTCGACGACGATGGCGACGGCTGGTCCGAAGAAGACGGCGACTGCGACGACACCGACGCCGAGATCAACCCCGATGGTGACGAAGGTGACGAGGCCGACGGCGTCGATGACGACTGCAACGGCGTGGCCGACGACCGCACGGTCTGCGACGACACCGTCGCCGACTACACCGGCATTCAAGACGCCATCGACGATGTGCCCGAGGACTTCACCGTCCTCATCTGCCCTGGCACCTACGAAGAAGATCTCACCATCGACGACGACCGGGTGACGCTGCAGTCCACCGACGGCGCCGACGTCACCATCGTCGAGGGCTCGGGCGGCGGGCCGGTGCTCACCATCAGCGGCATGAACGACAGCGGCGGCAACCCCGGCGCCGGCGTCGTGGGCCTCACCTTCACGGGCGGTGCGGCCGAGAACGGCGGTGGAATCTACGCAATCCGCAGCCATGTCGAGATCAGCGACAGCGTGATCGAGGGCAACACCGCCACCAACCGCGGCGGCGGCGGCTACTTCGAAGATGTGGACGGGACGGTCCAGACCACCCGCTTCGAGGACAACGAGGCCTACGAGGGCGGCGGTGTGGTGAGCTGGGAGAGCGGCGTCACCTTCGATGGCATCGAGGTCATCGCCAACAACGGCACCACCGTGGACGAAGAGGTCTGGTCGTCGGGTTCCGGCGGCGGTGGCATGATGATCTACGGCAACAACACCATCGAGAACAGCACCTTCGACGGCAACACGTCGGCTTACAACGGCGGCGGCCTCTACGTGCTGTACGGCCGGGCCACCATCGAGAACAACACCTTCTCGGGCAACTACTCGGGCGAGGACGGTGGCGGCGTCTACTTCAACCAGGCCCGCGCCACCTTCGACAGCAACCTCGTGCTGCGCAACGAGGCCTACGACGACGCCGGGGGCGCCCGGGCGTACACCTCGACATCCACCTTCACCAACAACGAGTTCATCGAGAACGAGGCCAGCGACGACGCCGGTGGCATGAAGCTCAGCCACTCGACGAACACCGTCGAGAACAACTGGTTCGAGGGCAACTCCACGGGCGACGCGGGCGGCGGCCTCGAGCTGGACAACGACACCACCAACGTGTCGGACTGCACCTTCATCGGCAACACCTCGGGCCGCGGTGCTGGTCTGCACAGCTGGCGGAACGAGGGGCGCGTCACGCTTCAGGACCTCCACTTCGAGGGCAACGAAGCGGCCGACTGCGGTGGGGCCATCCAGATCGACAACGACCCCTACATGGTCACCATCAAGCGCGTCACGGCCTGGGAGAACAAGGCCAACGACGGCGGCGTCTTCTGCGTCGACAAGAAGGCCATCGACACCGAGTTCGACGTGGACGAGCCCGGCAACATGGAGGAGAGCTACGTCACGGTCAGCGCCTCGCTCTTCGTCGACAACACCGCCTCCGACGACGGTGTCGGTCTCTACAACAAGACCGGCCACGTCACCTTCGAGAACGTCACCATCGCCGACAGTGACAGCTACGAGGGCGCCATCGCCCAGAAGGAAGGCTCGACCACGCTGGTCAACGTCGACATCAGCAACATCGACGGCGGCGGCAGCGCGCTCCTCCTCGAAGAGGGCACCATCGACGCCTCGTACAGCAACTTCTACGACCTCGACGGCGGGGTCATCGTCGGCGGCGAAAGCCCGGTGGGCAGCAACGGCAACATCGCAGTCGACCCCGACTACAACGACCCGGGAAGTCGTGACTACTCGCTGAGCAGCGGCTCCGACCTCATCGATGCGGGCGACCCCAGCATCGAGGACACCGATGGCTCCCGCTCCGACATCGGTTCTGCCGGTGGTCCGGATGCGTGAGCCTCTCCGGGGTGCCTGGCGGGTGATGCCGGGTGCCCTGCTCGGCTGTTCCTTTCTCGTCTTCATGGCCTGCGGAGAGCCTGTGGTGCTCGATGTGGGCGACACCGGCGCGACCACGGGTGGTGGCTCGGGCGAGGTGGGCGGCGGCTCGGGTGACGGAGACAGTGGTGGCGACGAGGGCACGGGCGACGACGGTGGTGGCGGCGGCTTCGTCTCCATCAACGAGTTCATGGCCAGCAACGGCGACACCCTGGAGATGGGCGACGAGGTCTACCCGGACTGGATCGAGCTCTACAACCCCCGCGACTCCGAGATCGATCTCGACGGCTGGACCATCACCGACGACCTCGACGAGCCCGACAAGCACACGCTGAGTGGCCTGAGCATCGTGCCGGGTGGACACCTGCTGCTGTACGCCGATGGCGATCCCGACCAGGGCTCCCAGCACCTCAGCTTCGGCCTGGATGCGGGCGGTGAGGCCATCGGCCTGTACAACGCAGACGGCGACCCCATGGACCGCCTCACCTACGAGGCCCAGCAGCAAGACATCTCTGCGGCCCGGGTACCCGACGGCTCCCTCGACTGGTTGCTGGTCGACGACCCCACCCCCGGTGAGAGCAACGGAGACGGTGAGTGAGGCTCGCACTCCTCGGGCTGCTGTTGGTGGCCTGTCGGCCCCTCTCCTTGGAAGGTTCCGACACCGGCGCGGTCGGTGTCGGAGGGGATGACGGCGGCGATGAGGGCTCCGGTGACGACGGAGACGGCTTCGACGACCTCATCGAAGAGGTGCCGGGCGGCGGTGGCGACGACGGCGGTGGCGACGGCAGTCAAGACGACCTCTTCAGCGATGAGGTGCTGCCCACCTTCGAGATCGAGATGTCCGACGATTCCTTCGAGTCTCTCGAAGACGATCCCTACGACTGGGTGGAGGCCACGCTCATCTACGACGGCGTACGCTACGAGCCTGTCGCTGTCCGCACCAAGGGCGAGAACTCCTGGCAGGCCATCACCGCCAAGCCCTCGCTGAAGGTCAAGCTCGACCACTACGACGACGGTCCCCACGATCTGTTCGGCCTCGAAGAGCTCACGCTCCAGAACATGGACAACGACTACTCCATGATGCACGAGCGGGTGGCCTACCTGATGTACCGGGAGTCAGGGCTCGCAGCCTCACGGGCGACCCATGCCTGGGTGGTGCTCAACGGCGAGGACTACGGGCTCTACACCCACCTCGAGACCGTCGACCGCGACATGATCAAGGGCTGGTACGACAACGCCGATGGCCCCCTCTTCGAGCAATGGGATGTCGACTACTACGACGAGTATGTCGACGACTTCGAGCTGGAGTTTGGTGAGGAAGACCGCACGGCCATCCAGGGTGTGGCCGATGCCATGGAGGGGGGCGACCCCGCCAGCAACATCGAGGCGGCCGAGGCCTACATCTCCTACGACAGCTTCCTCCGCTACTGGGCGGTGGGTGCGGTGGTGGGTCAGTTCGATGCCTACCCCTACAGCTCGCCGGGCGACGACTGCCACGTCTACTACAACGGCGAGGCCGGGCAGCTCGAGTACATCCCCCACGGCGCCGACGAGACGTTCTACTACGGCACCCACGACGTGGTCAGCAACGCCGGGGGCATCCTCGCCTACACCTGTCGCCAGAGCAGCGCCTGTCGCGCGCGCTTCAAGGAGCACGTCGAGGAGGTCCTCGACATCGCTGACGAGATCGACCTGCTCGGCTACCACATCAGTGTCGCCGAACAGATCGAGCCGCTGGTCGAGGATGACCGCAACAAGGACTACTCCAACGACTACGTCTGGTACTACCAGGCCGACATGGAGGACTTCATCGACCAGCGCCGCAGCACCCTCACCAGCATGTTGGACCTGTAGGGCCGTGCGAGCTGCACTCCTCGGTCTGTGGGCATTGGCTGCCTGCGGGGGAGAGATCGTCGAGGATCCGCTGGGCGTCGACCCGGGCGGGAGCGACGACGGCGGTGGAGACGAGGGCAGCACCGGTGACGGTGACTCGGGCGACACCGACGAGCCGGACGACACCGGCGAGGGCGACGACACCGGTGAGCCTGTCGTCCCCGGCCCCTTCGGCCCCGCCGTGGTGCTGTTCATCGGCGATGGCATGGGCCCCGAGCACGTGCGTGGCGGCTCGCTCTTCGCCACGGGCGCAGAGGGCGGCCTGGCCATGGAGGCCGCACCCTTCCAGGGCTGGATCCAGACGGCCTCGCTCACTGGCTACACCGACTCGGCAGCCTCGGCGACGGCCTATGCCACGGGCAAGAAGACCTGGAACGGCGTGCTCGGGATGGACGACCAGGTGGAGCCGGTGGTCAACGTCTTCGAGGAGGCCCGCGACGCCGGGATGTCGCTCGGGGTGATCACGACCGATGAGCTCACCGGTGCCACGCCGGCGGCCTTCATGGTCCACGAGCCCTCCCGCTACGACAAGGAGGCCATCGCCCTGGCCATGATGGAAGAGGGCCTGCCCGACGTGCTCCTGGGAGGCGGCGCCAACACGCTCCGGCCCCACTTCGAGGAGGCGGGCATCATCCCCGTCAACAACGCCGAGGAGCTGGCGGCCGCCGATCCCGACGCGCTCCCGCTCTACGGCTTGTTCAGCGACTTCGCCTTTCCCTGGGTGTCGGACGGCTACGAGGCGGAGCCGAGCCTGGCGGTGATGGTGGAGGCGGCCCTCGATCGTCTGGAGGACGACGAGGACGGCTTCGTCTTGATGGTCGAGGGGGCCCGAATCGACCACGCCAGCCACTTCAACATCGGCGACTCCGTGCACCACGAGACCGTGGCCTTCGATGAGGCCATCGCGGTGGCGGTGAGCCGACTAGAGGGCTGGGAGGACCGGGAACACCTGGTGGTGGTCACCGCCGATCACGAGTGCGGCGGCCTGAGCGTGGGCGAGAGCGAGGGTGCGGGGACCGTGCCCGAGACCACCTGGCGCTGGTTCGATCACACCAACGTGGACGTGCCCGTCTACGCCTGGGGCGAGGCCGCGGAGGTGCTCCACGGTGCCCGCTCCGACAACACCGTGGTCCACTCGGTGCTCCGCTCTGCTGTCCTTGGTGTGGACTTCGAGGCCCCCACGGAGATCCGCCTCCCCGACGGAGAGCTCGATGACCTCGGCGACGCCGTCGTCATGCAGACCCACGAGACGGACTTCGGAGCGGGGTACACCCAGCTCGATGCCCTGCGCCTGACCGCCGACGAGCGCGGGCTCTGGGTGGGCGTCGACGGCGTCTTCGACGACGAGTCCAACAGCGTCATCGTGTGGGTAGACCTGGACTATGGCGCTGGTACCGGCGTGGGGGCCGATCTCGTCCTCGACGACACCGACGGGCCCCTGGACGCGATGCTCACCACGATCCTGCCCTCCGTCGACCTGCCGGGCCTCGGCTTCGACGCCGCCGCCGCGCAGGCCCAGGGCACCTACGTGCGTCACGGCACCCTGTACGACGACAGCGGCCTGCGCGTGTTCCACCCGCCGGAGGGCGAGGCGGACGACGTCTGGTGGATGAACAGCACCGTCAACTTCGACTCGGGCAACCTGGCCCTCGGCGGGCCTGCCGTCGACGCCGCCGAGACCGGTATGACCGAGCATGGCATGGAGCTGCGCCTTCCCTGGGATGAGCTCATCAGCGAGAGCTCGCTCGATCCCGAGGGCTTCGAGGTGGCCGTCTTCGTGCAGGTGGTCAACGACGACCTCACCACCGTCAGCAACCAGGCCCTGCCGCCTTACGACGACCCGGACGCCGTCTCGCCGGAGTCGGTGCCCGTGACGTCCGTGGCGGTGCTGTCGGTCGATGGCGATGGCCATGCCCTCGGAGAGGCCACCCTTGCGCCGTGAACCCCTTGCCCTGCTGACACTGGTCGGGCTGGCCGCCTGCGGCAGTCCGAACCTCACCTTCGGTGACACCGCCGACGACGAGATCGTCCCCCTCGACGGCAGCGATCCCGACGCCACCGATCCTCCGAGCTTCTGCCTGAACGAGCTCATGGCCAGCAATGACGAGGCGCTGCTCCTCGACGACGGCAGCAGCCCCGACTGGCTCGAGCTGTACAACCCCGCCGAGGAGCCCGCGCTGCTGGACGACTGGGTGTTGCGGGTCAACGACGAAGAGGTCGGGCTCAGCGGGGAGATCGCAGCCGAGGGCTTCGTGTTGCTCTACGCCGACGATGGCGACTCGGGCGGGCCCACCAGCCTGGGGCTCACCTTGCCGGCCGAGGGTGCGCGGGTGGTGCTCGAGAACCCAGCCGGCGGTGGTCAGGCCATCACCTACGGAGACGTGCAGACGGACTTCTCGGTGGCACGGGACGAAGACTGCTGTACCGGCGAGGACTGCTTGACCTTCGCGTACGGCGGAACCCCCGGGACCACGAACGACCCGTGAGGGTGCCCTGGGCCGCGCTTCTGCTTGCGGGCTGCGGCTCGGGCGTGGTGCTGACCATGGACTCCGGCTCGACTCCGGCCCCTCCCGAGGGC
>JAERSX010000912.1 GCA_016845285.1 Deltaproteobacteria bacterium
GCCCCACCGCGTCGAGGCCCATGCCCCAGCGCCAGCCCCTGCCCTCCGTCTCCAGCAAGGCGGCCTCGAGCATGGCCTGACCTTCGTCGTGGCCCTTTGCCGCCCGCAGGCCCCCCAGCAGACAGCGGATGTACAGCTTCCACTGAGGGGCGTTTCTGGCCGTGGCGACCGCCAGCGCGTCGGTGTAGCGCGCTTCGGCAGCGGCGGTGTCACCGAAGAGGTGGGCGGTGAGTCCCAGCCAGAGCAGGTCTTCGGCGATGAGGCGGCGGTCTGCCCGTCGGCGAGACGCCGCCAGCGAGCGCCGGAGGATGTCCTCGGCGATGTCCAGCTCGCCGCGGCCCAGGGCGATGAGGGCGCGGACCACGTGGGTGCTGCTGTAGCTGGCGCCGTCGGCCAGGGTCTGGGCGGCGATGCTGCGCTGGATGTGATCTTCGGCTTCGTCGAGCTGGTCGTGGTTGAGGTGCGAGAACGCCAGACAGAAGTGGGCGTGCGCCTCTCCACGGCGATCCTGGCGTAGCCGACTGAGGCGCAACAGCTCGCGAAAGCAGTCCCGCGAGGCATCGACCTCGCCCTGGCGATCGCGGAGTCGGCCCTCGTCGTACCAGAGCGCGGCCGCCAGATCGTCTCGGCGGATGGCGTCGGCGTGGTGGCGGGCATGCCGCAGCCAGGTGAGCGCCTGTGCGTTGTCCCCGAGCCAGGAGCGGACCGATGCCATGGTGCGGGCCACCGTGACATGGGTCACGGTGGGCGCTGCGTCTGCGATGGGGTCCCAGGCCCGCTGCAGGTCCGCGGCTGCGTCCTGGTGCACCCCAACGGAAAAGTGGACCGATGCCCGCGCCGCGAGCACCTGGCTTCGCAGCAGTGGGGGCAGGGTCTCGGCGTCACGCAAGGCCTCTGCGAGCAGCAGCTGTCGCCGCCGGAGGCTTCCGCGGTGCGTCCACAGCGCGTCCAGGATGAGCGCCTGTCGCGCCTGATCGCCGGGCACCTGCGCGTACAGCGGCCCGGCGGCCTCCAGCTCGGGCGCCAGGGTGTCGAGGGCGTTCATGACGTCGTTGTTGGGCGCCCAACGTCCGGCCGCGGAGGCCTGGAGGGTCCAGGGAGAGGCCAGCAAGGCATCCAGCAGCTGGGTGCCCTCGGCCAGCGCCCAGGCGGCGTGTCGGACGGCTGCGCCCTGCCGTGCCGGGTGTGTCTGGCCCAAGCAGAACTGCTGCACCAGTCGCAGCAGGCGCATCCGGTCGTCGGAGGACGAGGTCAGCACCAGCGACCGGTCACGCAGGCGCTGCAGCAGGACCATCGGCCTCGCGACGTCGCTCAGGACGGCCTCGGCAGCCGCCGCGGAGAACGGTGAGGCGAAGACGGAGAGCTGGGCGAGGGCGGCCTGCTCTTCGGGCGCGAGCCGGGCCCATGAATTGGCGACGACCGAGTGCAGGCTCTGGTGGCGAGGATCCCGGTGGAGGGCGGTCTGTAGGGCCGTCGGGGTCTCCTGCAGGCGCTGGAGCAGGGCCGTCGGCGCCAGCAGCCCCAGGTGCTCTGCCGCCATCTCGAGGGCGAGGGGCACCCCCTCGATGGCGTCGACCAGGGCACCCACCTCTTCGGGAACCGGGAGCCCCAGCCGCCCCACCGCTGCCACGAAGAGCGTGGTGCTGTCTTGGGTGGACAGCGGGCCGATCCGAAGGGACACCGTCGCGGTCGGCAGACGTGATCGACTGGTCACCACCACCCGCAGCGTCGGCTGCACGTCGAGGGCCTCCTCGATGAGGACGACGATCGCATCGAGGGCTGCGTCGGCGTCGTCGAAGAGCAACACCGTGTCGGGTGCCAGCTGGGCGGTCGCCGCCCGCCACGCCTCGTGCGTTGCCCCCGCCGAGGGCCTGTCGGCCCCAACCAGCGCGGCCTCCAGCGCTCCGGTGAGGTCATGCACACCGCCCAGGGCGATGCGGATCGCCCCCGTGGCGCCGAGGTCGACCAGGCGGTCGCTCTCCGAGAGCACGTGTTGGGCCAGGTGGCTCTTGCCGATGCCGCCGGGCCCCGTCAGCGACAGCACTTGACCGGCCGACAGCAACGCGACGATCCGAGCGGCGGTGTCGTCTCGACCGATGCAGGCGGTCGTCAGCCGGGGGAGGGCGGAAGCTGCAGCCTCGTCGGAGGGCAGGATGAGCTGGTAGCCGACCGAGTAGACCGTGATGAGGTGGCTCGGATCGGCTGGGTCGGCCTCGAGCTTGCGGCGGAGGCGCTTGACTGCAGAGTCCACTGCGCGGGTCACGACGCGGGCGCTGTACCCCCACACCTCCTGGTGGAGGACATGGCGTGAGATGGCCGTGTCCGGGTGCGATGCCAGGTAGCGCAGCAGGGCCATTTCGTTGTGGGTCAGCTTCACCCTGGTTTCGCCGTGGACCACGACGCCGAGGTCCAGATCTACGCTGCGGTCCGAGAGCGAGAGTTGCACCGCGGCAGTGTGCCACACCGCCGATTCGGGCTGACACATGGCCGCTGACACAGGCTGACAAAGGGCCGTGCCGGCGTCCGCGCGGATAGCGAGCATTCGCGGGTTCGGCCGAGTACCTCTCGGTCACGCTAGCTCGGCGCGTGCCCGGTTTGGTTCGCTGGCGGCGCCGAGGCCACGCTGAGGGGATGCATCCGGTCGCTCTTGGTGGGGTGGAGGCCGTCTTCGCGGGCCCTTGTAGGTGTGCCGACGCAGCGGTGCCCACGAAGACGCCAGGAGGGTCCCGTATCCAGCTTCAGCCTGCGAGCGCGCTCGAGGTGGGGGGCGCTCTGGCGGCCTCTGCGAGGCCTACGAGGATGCGGGTGGTGGCTGGCGGGTGGAGACCCGGTGTGGAGCACCACGGCCCTGCGGCGCATCTTTTTGTCGCAGCGTGGGCAGTGCCAGCCCAGGGCTCCGAACGTCCGCCAGAGCAGATAGCTCCAGGGCAGCACCAGGGTGCCGTCCGCTCTCTCCTCGAGGCGGG
>JAERSX010000913.1 GCA_016845285.1 Deltaproteobacteria bacterium
GGCCTGGAGCCCCGTCATCACACCCGCGAGCACGGCCCACTTGAAGCGCTCCCTCCCCTCCCCCTCCCCGGCGCGCAGGAAGCCGAGGATCGCGAGGGGGAGGAACCACAGGAAGGCCTGGGTGAGCCGACCTGTCATGAGCTCGAAGAGGGTGTACGGGCACAGCTGCCAGAGGATGGTGGCAGCCCAGCACGCGAACCCTGGGCCGAGGAGATGACGCGCCAGTGGCCGAAAGCTCAGGGCATTGCCCACCAGCATCAGGGCGATGAACCACGGCTGGTAGTCGGGAAAACCCAGCAGCCCCTGGAGAGGCTGAGCGGCCACCGCGTCGACGAAGTTGTTGCCTGTGTGAGCAAAGATGTCTTTGCCCAGCGGATGAAAGAACAGGTCGGTGTACGAGGGATCCTGGGCCCCGCTGAAGCACTCGCCGATGAACCAGTAGAACCAGAAGGTTCCGAACATGTCGACGCCATCACCGACGATCCAGCCCGCCTTCCAAGCGGCGCCACTCACAGCCAGGATCGCCACGATGACGTAGCTGAGAGGCTCCAACCAGCGTCTGGTCCGGCTCACCTGCTTCCCAAGTCCTGACGGTGCTGGTCGCGACAGAGCGTGGCTCTACGGTCCGCGCCTTGACAGCCCCATAGCCAGGGCGGTATCCCGCCCGCCGGGAGCCTGGCATGTCCCTCGAAGAGATCATCCTCATGGTGGCCGAGGGCCTGCGTGACCTCGGCTTCCTCCTGTACGGCGGACCGATGGTCGCGTTCACACTGCTCGTGTCTGGACGGCGTCTCATCCCACACGTCCGGAGCTGGGACGTGGTGCGCGTGTACCGAGCCTGGGGCCCTGGCTTCGGGCTGTCGCTCGGGGCCTGCATCCTTGGCGCTCTGGTGACCCACTACCTCCAGCAGGGCAGCTTCACCTGGCCCATCGACACCGCGGCCCAGCAGGTGGCCGCTGGTGCCTGGCTGGCCTTCTTCGCCATGTGGGTGAGCAACCTCCAGCTCGAGGTGTGGACCTTGCAGCCCCTGCGTAGCCTCGACCAGGATGGGGTCATCGCCGACGAGACCGCCTACGAGCAACAGGCCGACCGCCTTCGCGGGCACATGCTGGTGCACAGCGGGCTGATCGTGACCACCGTGGTCTTGGCGCAGATCTCCAGCTCCCTTGGCTAGTCGGCGGAGCCGACGCCACGCCAACGCTGGATGTCCCGCCAGAGACGAGGCCCGAGAATCGCGAAGATGACGGCCGACGACCCGAGCACCCAGACCCACTCGACCCAGGTCATCTGACCGCCCAGGCCCAGCCAGTCCGCCGCGGCGATCATGAGTCACCTTGAAGAAGGGGCGACGGGTTCAAGCCGACCTCACCAAGCACCTCTGCGGTGTGGGCCCCGAGTGCCGGTGCAGCGACCGGATCGGGCGCGTCAGCGAAGGGAGCCCGGATCCGCGTGGCGGTCCCCTCTCCCACCACCAGGCCTCGAGCGCGGTGGAGGGGGTGCTCCAGCACCTCGAGCGGGTCGAGGACCGGGGTCACACAGGCATCGACCAGCAGCTCCGCCCACACATCGCGGGGTCGGGTCGCGAACAAGGCGGAGAGGCGTTCGATGTTCATGGGCAGATCTTCCCCCACGGCGTCGAGGAAGGCCCGCCAGAACTTTGGTTCCAGAGGTGGGAATGCGATGAGCCGGCCGTCCGAGCACCGGTAGAGCTGGTAGTTGGCGGTGCCACCTGTCAGCGGCTCCTGGCCAGGCAGGGGCGACTCACCGGAGATCGCCGTCGCCGTGAGCACCGGCGCCATCATGCCGAGCACACCGTCGGTCATGGAGACGTCGAGCCATGCCCCGCGGCCCGTGCGCTCGCGCGCGAAGAGGGCTGCCGCCACCTGCAAGGCGCCGCTCATCGCGCCGCCCGCCATGTCTGCCAGCTGCAACCCGGGCATGTCGGGCACACCATCGCGCTGACGGCTCAGCTCGAGCATCCCTGTCACGGCGCAATACCCCAGGTCGTGTCCGGGGCGCGTTCGCCAGGGGCCGGTCTGCCCGAAGCCAGAGATGCTGGCGATGATGAGCTCGGGGCGAGCCTCCAGGAGCGCGCGGGGTTCCAGACCAATCGCACTCAGGACGCCGGGGCGAAAGCCCTCCACCAGCACGTCTGCCCCATCGACCATAGCGCGGAGGGCCGAGACGCCTTCCGCGCTGCGAAAGTCCAGCACAACCGAGCGCTTACCTGCATTTACCGCCGTAAACCAGGCACCGATCCCGTCGGGCCCGAAGGGGGGCACATGGCGAAGATAGTCACCTGTGCCGGGCGGCTCGACCTTGATGATCTCGGCCCCCAGGCCCTGGAGGTACCAGGTACACATGGGGCCCGGCAGCAGGCGGGAGATGTCGACGACGCGGACGCCGTGAAGGGGACGCATGGCGAGGTGGTAGCACAGCGTCGGGCGCGCCGCGACGGACGCGCGCTCGGCCTCAGAGTTCGGGGGAGCGCATACGCTCGACACGGGGGCCGAGGAGGCCCGCGAGCCGCAAGACCAGGCCGACGTCGCCCCAGACCTTCACGCGACCCGACAGGAAGGCGCGCTGCGGAGAGATAGCTCCCCTGATGATCTCGAGAAATGCACCCTCGGAGCATGTGACCGTGCAGTCCTTGGGCCCCGTGGCCACCGGTCCCACCTCGGCGGCGCCCCCTTCATGCGAGCGCACCTGCCAAGACCCGCCACCGGGCCCGTCGATGTGGAACGCCACCACCACATCGTCGGGCAGCAGCGAAGGCTCCAGCCGTGACGGCGCGGTGGACTCGAAGAAGCCTCGCACCGTCTCCATGACACCTTCCTAAGGCTGCTGCCGCTGGACTGAGTCACTCGATACACGGGTCGGAGGCCCATGGTCAAGCCCGTTCGCAAAGCGTCTGGACGTCTACGAGGAACGAAGCGGCACCACAGCGGCCAGAGCGTTCCACGGCGCCCGGGTTAGGATCGGCGCCATGTCGGAAGTGCAGCTACCGCGCCCCATCTACATCGTGTCCGACGGCACAGGGGACACCGCCGAGAAAGTGGTGCGCGCCGCGCTGCACCAGTTCCAGGGCTACCTGATCCATCTGCACACCTTTCCCGACATCCACGAGCGAAAGCAGCTCGTCGCGGTCTTCGGAAAGGCAGCGGCCGACGGCGCCATGCTGGTCACCACCTTGGTGAGCAAGGAGATGCGCCACGCAGCCGCCGAGCTGGCGCGCGAACACGAGGTGAAGGTCGTCGATCTGATGCACCGCTTGTTGCTGGAGATCTCGAGCTCACTCGACTCCCAGCCGTCGGGGGTGCCAGGTCGCAACCTGCTCATCGACGACGACTACTTCAAGCGCATCGAGGCGGTGGAATTCACCGTGAAGGCTGACGATGGAAAGGAGCCTCGGATGCTCCGCGAGGCTGACATCGCCTTGCTCGGCATCAGCCGCACGTCGAAGACGCCGTTGTCGGTGTTCCTGGCACACAAGGGCTTCAAGGTCAGCAACGTCCCCATCGTGCTCGACCGGCCACTGCCCGTCGAGCTGGACCGCATCGATCCCCGTCGCATCTTCGCGTTGACCATCGACCCGGGGGCTCTGCGCGACATCCGCGTGCAGCGTCTCGCCACGATGCGGGTACCGGGGCGCAGCAATTACAGCGACATGGACTACATCCTCGCTGAGCTCGACTACGCCGAAGATCTCTTCCGGCAGTACCCCTCCTGGCCGGTCATCGACGTGACACGAAAGGCTGTCGAGGAGACCGCAGCCACCATCCTCAAGATCATGTCCGACCGCGGCTTGGTCCGAGGTCTCGGGGAGACCGGACAGCTGTGAGCGGCGGCCCGGATCAGCACGCACCCCGTCCACCGTGCGGGTGCCCGAGCATCGCGGTAGAGTCGGGGTGGAGAGGCACTGGACGCGAGGGGGCTCCTTGATCGGGACCGTCCTCGACAAGTACGAGATCCTCCAGAAAGTAGGCGAGGGTGGGATGGCCACCGTCTACCGGGGGCGCCACACGACGCTCGGCCGTGACGTGGCCATCAAGGTGCTGCACCCCCATCTCAGCGCCGCCGAGCGGAACCGCCAGCGCTTTGCGCGCGAGGCGCGGGCGATCGAGCATCTCGACCACGACAACATCCTCAAGATCTTCGACTACTCGGGCAACCTCACCGACGATTGCTACATCGTCACCGAGTTCGTCGACGGCGTGACCCTGCAGCGGATGGTCAGCGAGCGGGGGCGTGTGCCCTCGGAGGTGGCTGCAATCATCGGCCTGCGCCTCGCCGAGGCCCTCGCCTATGCACACGAGCTCGGCATCATCCACCGCGACCTCAAGCCCGAGAATGTGATGCTCCGGCGCGACGGCGCCGTCAAGCTCATGGACTTCGGGATCGCGCGCTTCCTCGACGAGATGAACCTCACCGTCACAGGCGCCCTCGTGGGATCCCCCGCCTACATGAGTCCCGAGCAAGCCATGGAGCGCGTGCTCGACCCCCGCTCCGATCTCTTCAGCATGGGCACCTTGCTCTTTCACCTCGTGACGGGCCAGCTCCCCTTCTCGGGCAGCAACCCCAGCATCATCCTGCGCAACATCATCGAAGGAAACCGCCCCGAGGTCTTGGAGCTGGCCCCCGACATCTCGGGCGACCTGGCCGACCTGATCGAGGCGCTCCTTCAGACCGACCTCCTCGATCGACCGAGCACCGCCACCGAGGTCGAGGACCGGCTCCGGGCCGCACTCGACAACATCCAGCTCGACTGGAGGCACCCCAGCTGGTCGGTCCAGGCCTGGCTGGCTGACCCCAAGGGCTACGAGGATCGCCTCGACACCCACCTCCGAACGATCCTGCTCATCGAGGGTCGTCTGCGTCTCGATCAGCGAGATCACCTCGGCGCCCTGCGGCTCTTCAACCGCCTGCTCTCCATCGACGAGGACAACGACGAGG
>JAERSX010000914.1 GCA_016845285.1 Deltaproteobacteria bacterium
AGATCCACTTCCTCGACGATGCCGAGCGCGGCACGACCTGGGAGGAGGTGCTCATCTACCTGCCACCGGGCGTGCGGGTGGTGGGGCTCAGCGCCACCTTGAGCAACCTCGAGGAATTCGCAGCCTGGCTCTCGGATGTTCGCGGTGGGGAGGTGACGGTCGTCGAGGAACGCAAGCGTGCAGTGCCGCTCGAGACAGTCATCGCCACGCGTCAGCACGGGCTGCAGCTCCCGGCCGACATGAACCGCATCCACAAGGACTTCGAACGGAACGCGCGCCAGGCGTCCGGTGGGATGTCCCGGGCCCCCAACCGCAGAGGCCGACGAGACCGCGGCAGACGGGGACGCAACGAGCCGCGCCTCGCGGCACCCACCCGCCACTTCCACGTCTTCGACATGCTCTTCCCCGAGCAAGCGCCCTACCTCTACTTCGTGTTCAGTCGCCGAGATGCCGAGGGGCTGTCGCGCCAGCTGGTGCGGGGACTGCCAGGGTCGCTCCTCTCGGATGCGCGCATCGCCGAGGTCAAGGCCCGGCTGGATGCATTCATGGAGCAGACCGGCGCCGAGGCTGCTCTCGATGACGACCTGGCCAACATGTATTTGACCGGAGTCGCCTTCCACCACGCCGGCCTCCACGTGATGCTGAAGGCCTTGGTCGAGGAGCTCTACGAGCACAAGCTCATCGCGGTGCTGTACTGCACCAGCACCTTCGCCTTGGGCATCAACATGCCCGCGCGGGCCGCGGTCTTCGATGGTCTGCAGCGCTACAACGGCCGCGAGATGATCCCCCTGCCCGCTCGGGAATTCATGCAGATGGCGGGCCGCGCCGGTCGCCGAGGCATCGACGATCACGGCCTCGTCGTCGTCCGCACCGACCTCGACACCTACAGCGAGATCCGCCCCCAGCTCAAGGGCTACCTGACGGGCGCCACCGAGCCGGTCAAGAGCCGCTTCTCGCTCAGCTTCCACTCCGTCGCCCACCTGCTCAACCGCCACCCCAAGGAGCGGATCCGCGAGATCGTGGAGCGCTCCTTCCTCGCCTTCCGACGGCGCAACGAGGTGGCCCGCACCGCCCACGCCGCCGATCGGCTCGCCGAGTCCCTGGAGCGTGCCGGCTGGGAAGAGGGCACCAAGGCCAAGGGCGGCATGGGCAAGCAGGTGAAGCGACTCAACCGACTTCGGGCCCGAGCCGCCGAAGGCACCGATCTGACCTGGGCCGAGTTCGAGCAGAAGGTTCTCTTCCTCCAGGTCTACGGCTACATCGGCGAAGAGAGCGAGGACGACGTCTTCCTGGCGGGTGGCAATGCGCTGCTCCACATCCAGTTCCAGGAGATCTTCACCGCCGAGCTCTTCCTGGAGGGAGTGCTGGACGAGCTCGATCTGGACACGCTCTTCGGCGTGCTCTGCGGCATGTGCAACGAGCTGCCACGCGGCGTCTTCGTCGAACCGGGACGCGGGGACAAGGGCCTCGGCAGACGCATCGGCAAGGTGCGCGCTTCCGAGGTGGTCACCACGAGCGAAGAGCTGAGCAGCGGCAGGGTGACGTGGGATCCCGGGATGATCCCGCTGGGTCGGCGCTGGGCGGAAGGGGCTCCGCTGGCCGAGATCATGGACGACGTCCGCAGCACATCCGACATCAGCGGGGATCTGGTGGGCGCCTTCCGCCGGGGACGCGATCTGCTCAGCCAGCTCGCCAGCCTCTGGCGCTCCATGGACCCCGACCGGGCCAGCGCAGTCGACAAGCTCTCCCGCCGCATCAAGCGCGATGAGGTCGAAGTCCTCGACTAGATCCCTCGACGAGACGAGGCCGACGCTCAGGGCCGCAGCGTGCCCGTGCCCAGGCCACCGAAGGTGCTGAAGCCCTCGATGGTGCTCCCGTCGAGCGGGCTGACGCCCGACGCCTGCTCGAAGCGGTAGAGGTAGACGGCCAGCAGCGCCCCGTTGGGCATGCCCGAGAAGGAGCTGCTGGGTACCGTCAGGGCACCCGAGTCCGAGCCATTGCAGAAGACCTCGCCCAGGTAGGTGGCGCCGTCGCTGCTGTAGATCTGCAGGGCCACGATCACACTGTCGGAGACCCCGGTGGGGGACCAGGTGAAGCTCATGGCCGAGGCCGACATGTTCGGGAAGGCCTGGGCCCCGTCCGACAGCATGCTCACGGGCTGGAGGTCGTCGAAGCCCGAGGTGCTGAGCAGCACGTCCTCGGCGGTGAAGGCACCGACCTCGCCGCCATCGGGGACGGCCAGGTCGAAGGCCGCAGACTCCAGGTGGTCGTCCTGGGTCAGGCCTGAGCTCGCGTAGCTCACGGTGCCGCCGTCGTTGTTCCGCTGCAGGGTGAGGCTGGTGCCACCGGTCTGGAGGTAGACGTAGCTGCCCACATCGAGGGTGGTGCTCGCGGGACCACCCCGGGTGGGGTTCGCCATGCAGCTTCCCTGTGCCGGCATCCAGTCTGACCAGGAGCCCTCGACGGGGTCGTGCAGCGCGGCCGTGGCGCTCACCTGCAGCTGATCGGTGGCTCCGAAACAGCTGGGACAGCCCACCACGAGGTAGCTCATCTCAGCGAGACCCGAGGTCAGGCCACTGTTGTCGGTGCCGGTATCGCCTCCCGATCCGCTGCCCGAGCCGGAGCCACTTCCCGACCCACTTCCCGACCCGCTGCCAGCACCACTGTCCGAGCCGCCCGACCCGGTGTCATCGGACTGGTCGGGATTGCTGGTGTCGGAGGCCGTGTCCGTGGACCCAGGAGCACGTGCATCGAGGCCGATGGGACCGCAGCCCCACAGGGTCAGACCCAACGCAAGGACGCCGTGGCGCGAAGCCACGGCGTTCGAGACTTGTCCGGGGAAACCGGGGCTCACAGCGAGAGGATGATCTCCGCGAGGATGGAGGACATGTCCACCGTGATCTGACGCTCGTTGTGGAAGGTGGTGTACAGCGCGGTGCCGTTCTTCTCGAACCGGGCCGCCAGCGGCGCCCCCGAGACCGGGCTGCCCCAGATGATGGGAGCAGTGCCTTCCACGAGCACCTCCACGTTGGTTCCCGCGCTCTCCGGAACGACCCAGCTGCCGAGGTCGTAGTTGAGCTCGGCGGTGCTGCCACCCACGATGGCCATGATGTTGGGATCGAGGACGTCGGCGGTGAGCTCACCCATGTTGCCCACGTAGGCGGACCCCTGCGTGGTGTCCTCGCCGTAGTAGTCGAGGGCGTTGGGGAAGCTCACCTCGAAGAGGAAGTAGGC
>JAERSX010000915.1 GCA_016845285.1 Deltaproteobacteria bacterium
CTTTCGTACCGTCTGGATGGAGGGCTCAGTCGTCAAGCTGATCGACCAGCCCCTGCTCCCCCACACCTTCGCCATCGCCGACCACCCCACGGTCGAAGACACAGCCCGCGGCATCAAGACCATGGTCACGCGGGGTGCTGGAGCCATCGGTGCCACCGGAGCCTTCGGCGTGGCTCAGGCAGCATTGCTCGCGCCCGATGCCGGTTTTCACGACTTCGTGGCCGCCAAGGCCGACCTGCTCGCGCACACCCGTCCCACGGCCCAGAACCTCTTCTACGGCATCAAGTACGTGCTCAACGCCATCCAGGCGGAGGCCGACAACCCCGCACGGGCCCGCGAGGCAGCGGTCGCCGCCGCCCAGCAGGTGGCCGACGACGACGCGGAGTGCTGCGAGAAGATCGGGCATCACGGCGCCCCCCTGATCCCCGATGGCGGCCGCGTCAGCACGCACTGCAACGCCGGCTGGCTGGCCTTCGTGGACTGGGGCAGCGCCATCTCGCCCATCTATGTGGCCCACCGAGGCGGCAAGGACGTCTTCGTCTTCGTGGACGAGACCAAGCCACGCGCCCAGGGTGCCCGCCTCACCGCCTGGGAGCTCGGCCAGGAAGGCGTTCCCCACGCCGTGATCTGCGACAACGCCACTGGGCACTTCATGCGCACCGGCGAGATCGACATGGTCATCGTGGGCAGCGATCGCATCGCCGCCAACGGCGACGTGGCCAACAAGATCGGGACCTACAGCAGTGCGGTGGTGGCTGCCGCCAACGACATCCCCTTCTACGTGGCCGCCCCCACCACCACCATCGATCCCAACTGCCCCTCGGGCGACGACATTCCCATCGAGGAGCGTGGTCAGGAGGAGGTGCAGTACACCTGGGGATGGTCGGACGAAGGCCAGTTCACCCGCGTGCGCACCACACCAGTCAACTCCCCGGCCCGCAACCCGGCTTTTGACGTGACCCCAGCCTCATTGGTCAAGGGCATCATCACCGAGAAGGGTGTGGTCGAGGCCTCCGTCGAGGGCATCGGAGCCGTCGCCCGGCACATCTGAAGCCACGGCAGGGGGGGCCCTCTTCAGGGGGACCGCCCTTCCCTCGCGCACCACGAGCGGGCCGGCGTCTACCGGAGCGTCGGCCCAGTCGCGCAACAGGTCCTCGCCAGGGGCCACCAGGACCGCCCCGCCAGGCACGGCCATGCCGTGGTGGATCCGGACGCCGTTTCCGATGACCGCCTCGTGTCCGATGGCGGCGCCAAGGAAGTGGTGGCCGCTGCTCTGACGACGCCCCTCGTGCTCGACCATCACCGGACGTCCGAAGGAGAGATCGAGGAGCACGCTTCCCCAGGCCACGAAGGCACCGCGCCCCAAGACGCTGGCCTGGTAGCCGCCTCCCGACACCATCGACCCCGCCATCATGAGCACAGCGGTCACCATGGCGTGCCGGCCGACGGTGGCCTTGGGCCCGAGCACACTCATCTGCACGAGGCTGTGCTCGGCGACAGAGGAGCCAGGCCCGAGGTGGGAGGCTCGAACGATGGAGAATGCACCCACCTTGGCACCCGCCTCCAGGGTGGATGCCTCCACCACCGCGGTGGGATGGACCTCTGCATCCGGGTGGATCTGCGAGAGGGCCCTCGCCAAGCGAGCGGGTCGCACCGAGCGCGCCTTGGCAAAGATGCCGCCGGCCGCCCAGGCCTTGCGAATCAGCCCCGCGCGCTTCCAGTCGAGAGAGCCTTGGTGAAGCTCGGCGAAGATCGCCAGAGGCGCCAGGCGCACCAGGTGGGACCAGTGCTGAACCTGGTGCACGACCGCAGCCCCACCCCGGAGCGGCCGCATGGCACGGGCCATTGCAGGGTGGACCTCCGGCATGGGCACATCCACCAGGCCCAGATCGACGTCGACGGGATCGAGCTCATCGAGCGGTGCGCCCCCACCCGGATGGAGCGCGAGCTCGTAGAGGCCGGGCTCGGGGACGTCCTGCAGAGGCCCCGTGTTGTCCCAGAAGCCGTCGTCCCGGCTCCGAAGCCGACCTGGACCGGCTGCGCGCAGCAAGCGGAGAGCCTCTGCTGTGAAGTAGCAGCGGTCGGTGAAGACCAGGTATGCCCCCTGCGCCGGAGCCTCATCCACCAGGTTGAAGCCTGCATCCGCCAGCGCCTGACTCTGGGCCGCGCGGAGGGTGTGCCGACCTACCGGCAGCTCGCCCACCGGATCGGGAAAGGGCGGCAGGGTGGTGTCGGTGGCAAGGCACACCGCAGGAAGACGCGCGCCATCGCGCGCCGAGAGCGCCGTAGATGAGCGGGTCTTGGCCACGGGCGGAGCATACCGTCGAGGCTGGTCCCAGGCGGTCTCGTCCTCAGCGGTAGGATGCCCTCATGGCCGGACCCCTGTCCCTTCTTCCTGTTCTCGTGGCCATCGCGCTCGCGCTGTGGACCCGACAGGTGGTCCTGTCGCTCCTCGCCGGCGTCGCCACCGCCGCCCTCCTGGTGACGGGCGGCAACCCCGCCGCCGCCCTGGCCCAGATCGTGGACCCATGGCTCTTGGATGCCATCGCGAGCCGCGACAACGCCAAGGTGGTCGCGTTCTCACTGCTGGTGGCCGCCACGGTCGAGATCCTGCAGCGCGGCGGTGGCACGCGGGCTGTGGTCGAGCTCATCGCGGGCCGGGCTCGGGGGCGCCGAAGTGGCATGGCCACGACCTGGGGCGCGGGCATGGTGGTCTTCTTCGACGACTATGCCAACTGCCTCATCGTCGGCAGCAGCATGCGACCGCTCACCGACCGTCTCCGTGTCAGCCGAGAGAAGCTCGCCTACCTGGTCGACAGCACCGCCGCCCCCATGGCCACCCTCGCCCTGGTGAGCACCTGGATCGGCTACGAGGTCGGGCTCATCGACACAGCGCTGAAGGAAGCGGGCAAGGACATCAACGCCTATGCCTTCTTCCTCGAGGGCCTGCCCTACCGCTTCTACCCGCTTTTAGCCCTCGTCTTTGCTGGAGCAATTGCCTTTACTGGCAGGGACTTCGGGCCAATGCTTAAAGCAGAGTCTAAGGTCTTCTCCACGCCAACCAAGCCCCTCGAGCGTGTCGCCCCGAGGGCATCGCGGATCGTCCTGGCTGCCGTGCCCATCCTGCTGCTGGTGGGCGTGACCGCCTGGTCGCTGTGGTCCCAGGGCACGGCCTCGATGGGCACCGACGCCCGCCTCTTCGAGATCATCGGCGGCGCTGACGGCTACGACGCCATGCTCCACGGCAGCATCGCAGCGGTCGTCGCTGCCGGCATCCTCGCCACGACGACCCGCGCGCTCACCGTCGGCGGGACCGTGGACGCCGCAGTGGACGGCATGAAGGCACTCTTCGAGGCCCTGTTGGTGCTCTACCTGGCCTGGGCACTGGGGAGCGCCATCGGCGATCTGAACGCTGCCGACTACCTGGTGGGCCTCCTCGGCGGCAGCATTCCCTCGGCACTGCTCCCCACCGCCGTCTTCCTCGTGGCCTCGGCCATCGCCTTTGCCACGGGCACCTCCTTCGGCACGATGGCGGTGCTCATGCCCTTGGTGGTCCCCCTGGCCTTCGCGGGCGACCCTGCGTCATTCATCCCCGTGGCTGCGACCGCCTCTGTTCTCGCCGGCGCCACCTGGGGCGACCACTGCTCGCCGATCTCGGACACCACGGTCCTCTCGAGCACCGGCGCAGGCTGCGACCACGCCGCGCACGTGGCCACCCAGCTCCCGTACGCACTCTGCGCCGGTGGGCTCAGCATCGCGCTGGGCACCATCCCCGCAGGCTACGGCGTGCCAGCCTGGTTGTGCTTCTTGCTGGGTGCGGCAGCCTGCGTGGCCACGGTCAGGTTCTTCGGCAAGGAGCCCGCGGCCCACCCAGTCGGCTGACTGGGCGGCGCCCGCGACTACATCTCCCCGGCCTTCAACCGGCTCCAGTAGTCGTCGAGAGCGGTCTTGACCTTGCCGCTCAAGATGACCACTCCCAAGATGTTGGGGAAGGCCATGCCCAGCACCATCAGGTCGCTGAAGTCGAGCACATTGCCCAGCTTGAACACGCTGCCGAAGAACACGAAGAACAGGAAGACGATCTTGTACGGCGTGCTGGCCCAGGCCCCGAAGAGGTAGGTGGCACAGCGCTCGCCGTAGTAGGACCACGAGATCATCGTGCTGAACGCGAACATCACGACCGCAAAGCTGAGCACCAGCGGGAACCACTCGAGCACGGAACCGAAGGCAGCCGAGGTCATCAGCACACCGTCACCCGTGTCCTGGGTGTAGGCGCCGGTGATGACGACGACGAGGCCGGTCATGGTGCACACGATGATGGTGTCGATGAAGGGCTCGAGCAGGGCGACGATGCCCTCACGCACCGGCTCCTCGGTGGTGGCCGCGGAGTGGGCGATGGAGGCCGATCCGATGCCAGCCTCGTTGCTGAAGGCCGCTCGACGGAAGCCTTGGATCAGCACACCGATGATGCCCCCTCGGCCGGCCTCGGGCGTGAAGGCCTCGCCGATGATGATGCCGAAGGCGTCGGGAATTTCCGATGCATGGGTGACCATGATGTACAAGGCCGCCAGCACGTAGATGCCACACATCAGCGGCACGATCCCCGACGCCGCAGCGCCGATTCGCTTGATGCCGCCCAAGATCACCATGCCGACCAGTCCCGCGAGCATGATGCCGTAGAGCCAGTCGTAGTCGGCCAACAGGGGCACGACGTCGGCCACCGCCGCAAAGGACTGGTTGGCCTGGAACATGTTGCCGCCGCCCAGGCTGCCGCCGATGCACATCACCGCGAAGATGACGGCGAGCGGCTTGCCCAGCACGCCGAGGCCCATCTCCGAGAGGCCCTTGTCGAGGTACCGCATGGGTCCACCGGAGACGCGGCCCTGGTCGTCGACCTCACGGTACATCTGTCCCAGCGTGCACTCGGCGAATTTGGACGACATGCCGAGGAAGCCTGCGATGATCATCCAGAAGACGGCACCTGGACCCCCCACTGCCACCGCGATGGCCACACCGGCAATGTTGCCGAGGCCGACCGTGGCCGACAGCGCAGAAGAGAGGGCCTGGAAGTGGGAGATCTCACCGGTCTCGTCGGGGTTGTCGTACCTGCCGGTGGTGACCACCACCGCGTGACCGAAGCCGCGGAGGTTGATGAAATTCATGCGCAGCGTGAAGAACACGGCGCCGAGCACCAGCCAGGCCACGACGAGGGGGACGTTGGTCTCCTCGGGATTGTCGAGGGCGTCGGTGCTGATTCGCTTCTGCGAGGACCGCAGCTGAGCGGTCTCGCCATCGATAGCGACCACCTCGAAGTCGCCGCCACCGAAGCTGACAGCGCTGCCCACGGAGGCGGAGACGGTGGACGGAGGAAGCGGCACGGTCGCCGCACGCACCAAGATGCCGGTCTCGCTGTCTTGGATGGCGATGGCCGGCCCCATCATGGGCTGGAGGATGCGCAGACCATCCTCTGCCGTGGCAGGCTCGGCGAGCTCCAGCTGGAAGTCCTGGCTCTGGTCGCTGGTGACGGGCCCCGCCTCGAAGTCCGCGTAGCTGGACGCTGGCAAGCCGCAGGTGTCGACGTCAGCGCAGGTATCGGCAGGCACCGGCCCTGCAGCCACCCCCCCCGCGTAGGCCTTACCGTCCTCGACGACGCTCAGCGGCACCGTCCCGTCGTCCACCA
>JAERSX010000916.1 GCA_016845285.1 Deltaproteobacteria bacterium
CGGTAGACGTTGGCCGCGCCAAAGCCCGTCAGGACACTGCCTGGAAGGGTGAGGATCGCGTGGCCGGCCACCCGCAGGTGGCTGCCGAGGGCGACGAATGCTGCGAGCAGACCGGCGAGCAGGAGGATCCTGGCCACCCGGTGGCGCCAGCCCGCCCAGGTGGCTGCCACCAACAGGGGCACCCCCAGGTACGCGACATGGCGGTGGTGGACGAGGGGCGGGACCTCCCCCTGGGCCCATGAGGGGACCACGAAGTTCAACAGATCGGCGCCGCCGAGGGCGGCCACCTGCCAGCCTGGATCGAAGGGCGAATACTCCAGGGTGTGGCTGATGGCGCGATGGCCGATGGAAGACAGGCCACGCTGCTGAAGAAGGGCGACCAGGCCCACCGTCACGGCCACCGCGCTGCCTCGGAGGATTCGTCCGACGCTGGGTCTGGCGGCTGCCAGCACCACCGCACCAGCCACGCCCGCCGCGATGGCCCCATACGATCCGTCGAGAACGAGGAGCGCTCCGACGAGCCCGGAGGACACGAGGCGATCGCGGCGCGGGGCCTCGCCACCCTGCCCAAGCCCCTGGGCCAGCAAGCCGGCGAACCAGGGCACCGCCAGGACCCCGAGCGCCTCGGGGATCCCGGAGTGCAGGACCCCACGCGTGTAGGGACCGACGGTGGCCATCAAGGCGGTGACCAGGGCGATGCGCCCCGACACAGCGTGGCGCCGAAGCCACCACGCCACGCCAGCCGCCGCCAGGCCGATGCGGAGCAGGTGGCTGCCGACAAAGGCAGCGCTCGCGTCCAGGGCCAGGCTCACTGGGCTGAGCAGGACCGCGACGGGCAGATCGATCACCCACCAGCTCTGACCGTCCGGGTGGTTGACCGGTGCACCATGGAGAGGGAAGACGCCGCTCTTCAGGTTCTCGGCGACCCACCAATAGCCCCAGGTATGCCCCCAGATGTCGGCGGTGGCGTCACCGGGAAGGACGGTTCCACCTGAGGTGAGGGCCGCGCCCATGAGTGCTGCGGCAAGGAGGGGGGCGCCGAGTGCGGCGAGGAACACAGCCCCATCGACGCGGCGCACAATTCCTCCAAGTGCATCATCATCATAGGCTGTGAGGGGAGGCCGACGGCATGGTGGCGCTCGTGATGGTGGTGGCTGGTCTGGGGTGCGGACAGCCGCCGACAGATCGAGAGCGCTACCAGGCGAGCCTGGGCCGGAGCCACGCCGAGGCCCGAGACATCTGCGCGGACATCGGTGCTGCCGGCCTTCGCGGAGAGTGCCTGAGCCATGCCGCAGCGCAGGTGGCCGCGAAGGACCTCTCGGCCGCTATCGACACCTGCGCCACCATCGATGACCCTGTCTGGGCGGACGAGTGCGTCTTCCTCTGCTCGGATGGCGCGGCGTTGATCGGGCGGCCAGCCATGGACACCTGCGCCAAGGCGGGGCGCTTCCGCGAGCGCTGCACCCAACATGCTGGCCACCGTGACCTCGCCGAGCGCGTCGTCGATCTGGCGGTGGGCGACGAGGCTCGCCTCGAGCGGGTGGCGGCCGATGTCGTCGCCGCCTACCACCCGCATCTCCGCCCGCGCGACCAGCGTCCGCTGGTGCACGCCGCGGTCGCACAGATCGTGGCGAAGCGCTGGGGTCCAGAGCTGTTCTCGGTGGCCTCCTGTGGTGAGATCGAGGCCGATGTGTGCGCCATGGCCTACGGCACCCACGTCTTCAAGGCAGCCGAGAGAGGGCTCCTGGAGACGATCTGTGCGGGTCCGCTCGAGCCCGAGACGGTCGCGGCAGCTGGCGCGGTGTCCTGGGTGCCGGACGACCCGTTGGCTCCTGAGATCTGGGCAGGCGCCTGCACCCAGGAGCGTCGCTGAGCGTCAGCTCTTCGCGGCCTCCTCGAGGTCGGCCGCGGTCTCGGAGAGACGTTCCTGCCCCGCTGGGTCGGTGATGCTCAGGACGATTCCGACCAGCCCGCTCACCAGGAATGCTGGTGGCAGCTCGGCCAGCTCGGCGAAGTAGGGGCCCACAGCGGGCAAGGCCGTTGCGCCGAACTTGAAGAGGGGCACGCACACGAAGCCCGCCACCATGGCGCCCAGGGCCCCTCGCGCTGTCATCTTCGACCAGAAGAGCGAGAGGATGATCACCGGGCAGAAGGTGGCGGCGATGCCGCTCCAGCCGAAGATCACGAACCAGAAGATGGTGCGCCCCTCGACGAGCGCGCCCACGCTCAGCGCGACCGCCAGCGCGACGAGCCCCAACCCCAGCGTGGCCACACGGGACAGCCCGATGAGCTGGTGATCCTCGATCTCGGGATGGAGCACCTGCTGGTAGAGGTCGCGCACGGCTGCGCTGCTCGCCACCACGAGCAGAGAGTCCACCGTGGACATGATGGCCGAGAGCACGATGGCGATGAACAGGCCCACGAGCACGCCAGGCAGCAGGTTCTCCACCAGCAGCGGCAGCACATCCTGGGCGCCGTTGCCCAGCACGGCCTCCGCCTTGTCGCTGGGTTCGGTGAGGATCGCGCGGCCCACCATGCCCGTGAGCACCGCGCCGCTGTCTGCGAGCAGGGTCCACACGAAGGCGACGGCGGCTCCCTTGGGGATCTCGCCGGTGTCTCTCAGGGCGATGAAGCGCACGAAGATCTGCGGCGAGCCCAGGAAGCCGAGGCCGATGAGGGCCAGGCCCAGGGTTCCGCAGATGGTCAGCGGGGTCCAGCCGGTGGGGCCTGCGAGGCTCAGCAGCGTGGGGTCGATGGCGCTGAGCCGTGTGCTCATCTCGCCCACGCCGCCCAGGTACACGAGGCCCACGATGGGCAGGAGCACGAGACCCAAGAACATCAGCACGCCCTGGAAGACGTCGCTCCACACGACCGCCAGGAAGCCACCGCTGATGCTGTAGAGCATCACCACGGCGAAGCCCACGAGCGCGCCCACGAAGTAGTCCACCCCCAGGAAGCTCTCGAAGGCGGTGCCCGTCGCATCGATCTGGGCGGAGACGTAGATGGTCACGAAGACCGTGAGTGCTACGGCGGCCACCACACGGATGGCCTGACTCTCGTCGCGGAAGCGAGACTCCAGGTAGTCGGGCACCGTGATGGAGTCGTAGCGGTCGGTCAGGCCCTTGAATCGCCTGCTCAGGAGCAGCCAGGCGCCCATCACGCCCAGCACCTCTCCCACCACCACCCAGAAGGCGCGTGCGCCGAGCGCCGCTCCCATGCCTGTGAGCCCGAGCAACAACCAGGCCGACTCACCCGTGGCTCGTGCGCTGAACGAGACCGCCCAGAAGCCGAGGCCCTTGCCGGCTGCGTAGTAGTCGCGCAGGTCCTTCATGCGGCGGCTGGCGGCGATGCCGATGCCGATGAGGATGAGCAGGTAGATGCTCACACCCAGGGCCTTCCAGGCGAGGGGACTCATGGGCACTCCGCGGTGGGGAGGTCATGGTCCCCCAGAAGCGGTCTTTGTGGCCAGCGCTGTTGCGTGCTCTAGTGGGGGCCTCGAGAGTAGGAGTCTCCATGGCCAGTCGTTCCCTCGCTTTGCTTGCCCTCGCCCTCGGTGGCTTCGTGTTGACCGGGTGCCCCCTCTCGGACAAGTCCGACGACGACGAGGACGAGGACGAGGACGCCGACGAAGACGACGGCTGGTTCGAGTCCGACTCCGACACGGACTCCGACACGGACTCCGACACGGACTCCGACACGGACTCCGACACCGACACCGACACCGACTCCGACAGCGACGCTGACAGCGACTCCGACAGCGACGCCGACAGTGACTCGGACAGCGACGCCGACAACCCCTACGAGCAGTACACGGGCGAGGAGAGCTTCAAGTACGCCATCGGCCAGGAGAACCCGAACAACTACATCTGCGAGATGTTCTGGAATGCCAAGGGCACTCCCCTCGACATCCCCTCGAGCTGCTCGGGCTGCGAATTCGTCTTCGACGTGGAGCTCACCTACCAGTCCGGTGCGTCCACCAGCTCCAGCGACTGCGACGGTCTCGCGGCCGATGCCAGCTACACCTATGCGTACGCCGATGGCTACGCGCTCATCGGCTACTACGGCGACTACTACGAGTGGGCTTACGGCGAGTTCGACGGCAGCGTGTTCAACTACTGGAACGGCTACCTCGACTACTACTACCCCAACGAGGGTGGGTACTACGAGGAGTACGAGGGCTACAACAGCAACTACTGGGAAGGAAGCGCAATCTTGAAGTAGCGTGTGGTCCTGGCCGTGCGGCTCTCGTGTGGTCCAGGCTTTGCTTCCGAGGGGGGAGAGTCCATGTCGTTTCGTGTGCTCGTGCTGCTGGCTGGCGGAACGCTCATCACTGCCGGTTGCTCGCTGACAGACAAGGGAGATGACGAAGACGTCGAGGAGGACGAGGACGACGACGGCAACTTCGAGGCCGACGCCGACACGGACTCCGACACGGACTCCGACACGGACTCCGACACGGACACGGACACCGACACGGACGCCGACACGGACACCGACACCGACACCGACACGGACACGGACACGGACACCGACACCGACACGGACACCGACACGGACACCGACACGGACACCGACACGGACACCGACACGGACTCCGACACGGACTCCGACACGGACGCGGACGCCAACCCCTACACCC
>JAERSX010000917.1 GCA_016845285.1 Deltaproteobacteria bacterium
CCTGTCCCTTGGTGCAGCCGGTGGCCGTTCCGAAGAGCTCCGCCAGCATGGACGTTGCGTCCACGCCCTTGGCCATGGCGGGGCCATGCTCGCGGTAGGCGGCGATCCAGTAGTCGTCCTTGGTGGCCGCCGCGGCTCCCACCGCCACCGACTCCTGGCCGATGTAGAGGTGGCAGAAGCCCAGGATCTTGCGCTGGGTATAGGCCTTTGCGGCCAGCTCCTCGACGCGACGGATGAGGGCCATCTCGCGGTAGAGGGCGAGGAGCCCGTCGGCATCGAGGGGCGGCACCGGGCTCTGTTCCGGTAGCGATGGCGGAAGCGGCAGTGCCGCCCCGGTCGGATCGGACATGCGGTCCTCCGGCGAAGGGGGACCGACTCTAACGGACTGAAGAGACCCTGCGTGGTTCACGCCCAGGCGGGCCATGGCAGTTCCGGTCGAGAGCCATCTACTCGAGGTCCTGGGAGAGGATGATGTAGACGGCGCCTGCACCCTCGCCTGTCGTGCCTTCGTTCCAGGCGCCCACCACGAGGTCGTCGAGGGCGTCTCCGTCGAGGTCTCCGGCACCTGCCACCGAGATGCCGGCACCATCTCCGCTCTCTTCGCCTTCGAGGCGCAGGCGCTGGACGCCGAGGGACTCCCGACCGCTCACGGGGCCCAGGACCAGGTAGGCTGCGCCCCCCTCTGCGCCGGGCGCACCCACCAGCAGGTCGGGCGTTCCGTCTCCGTCGACATCGCCTGCCGCACCGACGCTCCAGCCAGCGAGGCCGTCCTCGAACTCGCCGAGCAGCACGGCCTCGTCGGCGCCCACGCTCGTGGCGCTGGCTGGACCATGGATCACATAGGCGCCGCCGGAGGCGTCACCGACCTCGTCGATACCGCTCGCGCCGATCAGCAGGTCGTCCAGGCCGTCGCCGTCGAGGTCGCCCACGAAGGCCAGCGAGGTGCCCGCCTTGTCACTCCTCTCCTCGCCCGCCAGCAGGTGGTCGGACTCGGCCAGGCTCTGCTCGCCCTCGATGGGGCCGTACTGGATGTAGACGAGGCCTGCCTGCCGGGCTCCGGGATCGGCCCACCATGCTCCGATGGCGATGTCGGAGAGGCCGTCGCCGTCGAGATCTCCGTCTCCGGCGACCGCGGTGCCTGCCTGATCGCCAGCTGCCTCGGCCCACAACACAGCGGACGCGTCCTCGAGCTGACCCCCGGCCGTCGCAGGGCCCCGAAGGAGGAAGACCACGCCGGCCTGGCTGTCGATGGTGTCGTCCCAGGGGCCGCCCACGAGCAGGTCGTCCAAGCCGTCGCCGTCGACGTCTCCCGCTACGGCCACGGCCTCCCCGGCCATGGCGCTCTCGCCGCCTTCCCAGAAGCCGTCAGCGTCGGCGAGCTCGCCGCCAGAGGCGGGCCCCAACAGTAGATAGACGCCTCCCGCCCGGGCTGCCGACCCTGCATAGGGGGCGCCGATCAGCAGGTCGGGTCGACCGTCCCCGTCGGCGTCGAAGTCACCCGCGATGGTGTGTCCAGCGGTCTCGCCGGCCGCTGCTCCTTGCCAGATCCATGGCGAGACACCCAGGTTGCGCTCGCCGCCCCAGGGGCTGGTGGCGAGGTAGATGGAGCCCTGATCGGCCCCCTTCGTGCCGTCCGCCAGATCGGCGCCGACCCAGAGATCGATGGCGCCGTCCCCGTTCAGATCCCCCGTGGGCGCGATTGCTTGCCCGGCGCGGTCTCCGGCTGCAGCCCCGAAGAGGACGGCCCGAGCGATGCTGAGCGAGCTGCTGCAGCCGATCTCTGTGCCGTTGCAGTCCTGGTCCACGCCGTCGCCGCACCGCTCCTCGGCGTCTGGGTTGATGGCCGCCTCAACGTCGTCGCAGTCCTCGCCCTCTCCTAGATCCCAGCCATCGCCGTCCGCGTCCCAGTCGCTGGCATCGTCGCAGTCCTGGTCGATGCCGTCGTACCAGATCTCTTCGGCCCCGGGATGGGTGCCAGCGTCGCCCTCGAGGCAGTCGTCGGCGTTGTCCGTGTAGGACGCGGGTTGATCGCAGCGAGAGAGGGTGTAGAGCGGGCTGCCGTAGCCATCACCGTCCGGGTCGGCGTACCAGGTGGTCTGGCCCGTGGCGTCCTCGTCGTTGTCATCGCTGGCGCCGTCACAGTCCTCGTCGCGGTTCGCATCGTCACAGACCTCGGAGCCTTCGGGGCTCACCTCGGCATCGGTGTCGTCGCAGTCGCCCGCAGCGTTGAGGTAGCCCTCGGGGGCCGAGCAGGCGCGCACGGTGTCATTGGCGGTGCCGTATCCATCGCCGTCCGCGTCTCGGAACCAGCCACGGGCATCGAGGGCGCCGCCGTCCTCGATGGAGCCGCTGTTGTCTGTCACGCCGTCGCAGTCGTTGTCGATGCCGTCGCAGACCTCCGTGGCGCTGGGGAAGACCGAGGAGTCGTGATCGTCACAGTCTGCTGGCGCCACGCTGCCGTCGCCGTCGAGGTCGACGACCGGGATGATCGGCTCCTCGGCGCAGCCCAGCAGGAGCAGGAGCGGCAGTGAACGCATGTGCCTCCATCACGAGTGTACTCGCCAGGATGCCTTCTGAAGGCCCCCAGTTTCTGGTGTACGGGTTAGCCGCAGCGGCAGATCAGCCCGTGACCTTCGTGGTCGACGCGCCTGCTGGGGCCACGGGCGGGCAGCAGGGAGAGAACGTGACCGTTGCGACCATCTCGCAGGTACTGACCGAGCTCGTCCTCGAAGCGGCTGAAGCTGCCGGACATGGTGGCGTCCTCGACCGGATTGAGCCCGCACAGGCCACGGCCAACCCCCGCTTTGGCGACTATCAGTCGAACCATGCCTTCCGGCTGGGAAAGGCGCTGCGCACGAACCCGCGCGCTGTTGCCGAGGCCGTCAAGGCGGCGCTACCCGAGCATCCAGCGGTCTCCGAGGCCTCGGTCGCCGGGCCGGGGTTCCTGAATTTCCGCCTCGACCGCGGGTGGCTGGCCCAGAAGATCTTCGAACAGGGGCTCGACTCCTCCGGGGGGATCCCGCAGTCGGGTGCCGGCCAGACCGTGGTCATCGACTACAGCAGCCCAAACGTGGCCAAGCGGATGCATGTCGGGCACATGCGCTCCACCATCATCGGCAATGCGCTGCATCGCATGCACCAGGCGGCCGGCTGGACCGTCGTGGCCGACAACCACATCGGCGACTGGGGCACCCAGTACGGCAAGCTCATGGCCGCCTGGGAACGGTGGCGGGACGAAGAAGCCTTCGATGCCGATCCCATCGGGGAGCTGGAGCGCCTGTATGTGCACTTTGGTGATGTCGCCGACGAAGGCCTCCAGGCTCATGCTCGAGCGCTGACGGCGCGCCTCCAGGCCGGAGACGCCGAGCTGCTCGAGCTGTGGGAGCGCTTCGTCAGTGTGTCGTTGGCGGAGTTCGACAAGGTCTACGATCGTCTGGGCGTCGCCTTCGACGTGACCCTGGGGGAGAGCTTCTACAACCCTGTGCTCTCGAAGCTCGTCGACACCCTGGTCGGCGGGGACGTGGCAGAGGAGAGCGACGGTGCGGTGGTCATCAAGTTCACCGGTGAGGACCCGGCCGAGCAGGGTGTGAAGGGCCTCAAGGACAAGGTCCTGGTGGTACGAAAGCAGGACGGCGCGTTCCTGTACGGCACCACAGACCTCGCCACGCTCGACCACCGCATGGCCACATGGAGCCCCAGCCGCATCATCTATGTGACCGACGGCCGCCAGCAGCTCCACTTCAAGCAGGTCTTTGCCGCGTGGACTCGGTACCGGCGCGACTGCTCGCCCCTGACGGCGTCCCCGCAGCTCGTCCACACCTGGTTCGGCACCCTCAAGTTCTCTGGTGGGGCCATGTCCAGTCGGAGCGGCAACATCGTTCGCCTGGTCGAGTTCATCGATGAAGCCGTGCGCCGGGCCCGCGAGGCCGTCGACGAGAAGAACCCCGACCTCCCAGCGGAGGAGCGGGCCGCCATCGCCGAGGCCATCGGTGTGAGCGCCGTCCGCTACTCGGATCTGAGCCAGAACCCGCAGTCCGACGTCACCTTCGACTGGGATCGAATGTTGGCTCTCGAGGGCAACACCGCTCCCTTTCTGATCTACAGCTACGCTCGGTCCAAGAGCATCCTGAGGCGGGCCGGTGAGCAGGCCGAGCTGGCTGCGCCGGTGCTGCAGACCGATGCCGAGGTGGCCCTGGCTCACAGCCTCTCCCGCTACCCCGAGGTGCTGGAGCTGGCGCTGGAGACCCGCCGTCCGAACATGCTGTGCGACCATCTGTTCGAGGTCGCACAACAGCTCAACCGCTTCTACGCGCAAGACCGTGTGCTCGGCGCAGAGGATCCAGCCGTGCGGACCAGCCGCCTCCATCTCGTCGCTCTGACCAGCCAGGTCCTCGCCCGTGGCTTTCAGGCACTCGGTCTCCGGC